>JALWRO010000215.1 GCA_027080605.1 Campylobacterales bacterium | reverse complement strand
AAAAATTTATAATAAAAATACCGTATTAAAGTTTTTTTAAATAAGAAAATGTGATAATTTATGTGTGTGTAAAAATTACTACAGGAGGATTCTTATGAAACACAAGACTATTGTATCTGCTGTTGCTGCAGTATCTGTTTTGTCTATGTTGTCGGCTTCGCTGGCGTCGGCATACGATAAAAACCCGCCGTTCAGGCTTAAAAATCTCAACAAGGTTGAGTTCGAACATAACGGAAAACGTTTAAAAGGTTTTCAGCCTAAAAATGACTATAACGTGTTTATCAACTATGAACTGGGAATGCACTGTGTCGGTTTTGAAATGAGTTATTGCTGTGTGATACCGCCGTATAACTCTATTCAGGCGCAGGCGGTCAAATCGGGCAAATACGGAAGACTTCCGAAACTGCTGACCCCGGATGACAATGTCAAACTCTACTACTTCACCAGAGACAACTCGTACAGTGAAGGTAACAAAATGAAATACTGGTCAGTTCCCAAAGATGTGGACGGCGACGGTCACTTCGACACGCCGGGCGACAATGTCGCAAACTACGTCTGGACGCACCTCTATATTTACAAAGATCTCGAAGGTACGATTCCTTCCGGTGCTACGGATAAAGACCGTTTGCGTATCGGACGTCAGGTCAAAGTACGTTTTGACTGCGGACCGAGCGGCAAACCGATGGCGGGTGGTTATCTGGAGTATGCCGGCAAAGAGGGTGGCAATATCGTCATGACCGATACACTGGTACCGGCAGTCAAAAATGTCAAGCTGACACTGACCGCTGCCCACATCTGGGATGCACTGGGGCTTCCTCTGACCGCTTTCAACGACTCCACCAGACGCGGTACGATCCGCTCCGTGACTGAAAAAGATTTTCAGCCGTTCCAGTACTCGACCGTGGAACTCCATACAGGACAGGGCAAACCGATGCGTGATACGATGGGACATGCGATCAGCTATTTCGGTACGAATCCTGTCGATATTCCCAACTGTTACGCGTGTCACTCCCGAAACGGAAAAGCGGCGCAGATGGCGCGTGACGAGGGACTGGGATACAGTGACAAAGAGTATGCATACTGGAAAACTTATCCGGATGAGAGTGAATATATGGCACGACTTGCCGAAGCTTCAATCAACATTCTCTCGCTTCATGATGCCCACCATAAAACGACTTTTCTTTCCGATTATAAGTCGGATGCGCCGGGGAACCGACTGGGTAAAGTGGGTATGGTAAACTGTGCCGACTGTCATGGCGACAATGTTTCGGGTAACTTGCAGGAGCCGAGACCGACCGCAACCGGTTACAAAACCGTCAAAGCGAAGACACTGACCGAAGCGATCCACGGTTTTCACCTCGGGATGGTGCCTATGCCGGACGGCGCAGGGCGTTCTCAGGCGTGCCAGTCCTGTCACCCGACACACTTTCAGAACCCGAGCATGAACGACGACACCAACCCGTTCCGTGTCACGGACAGATACGGTGAGGGGCGTTTTTCCAAAGGAGATATTCGTGAATCGGGCGGTGGCTGTTATGTCAGACGTGACGCACACTCCAATCCACACGCCAAACCGCCTTTCTTTCTGAATGCTTACGGAAAATGGCAACTGGAAAATGTCTCCAAAAAAGATGAAAACGGCAGATCGACACAGATGCGGGGACTCTATTGTACCAACTGTCACACCAAAGTGGCGCAGAAGATGCAAAGCTATGACAATATTACCAATGACAGTCTGCAGACAGGCAAGACTCTCAGAAATAAAACACTCAAAGAGATCATTGCCGCGGTTGCAGGCGGGGATGAACGCTACTTCGCTTCGCTTGCAGATCCTAAAGTGACCGGTGCCAATGAAGTCATGAAATACTACACCGATCATGAGTCTGCCGTACTGGTGAAAAATGTCGGCAAAGACGGCAATCTTGACTTGAAACCGTGGAACCATCCAAGTGGGGGAGATGTACCGTATAAAGCCGCATCAGGCGGTAACGACTGGTGGCTTGCTGCTTCTGAACCGCACTGTGCGGATTGTCACATGGCGCCTTTTGTCGAGCAGGAGACAGGAGGAAAATACTTCCCGATCGATCTGCCGAACAAATATTCGCTTTACCGCTACTCCAAAGGGCACGGAAATATCGCCTGCCAGACCTGTCATGAATCGACACACGGACTCTACTCTACCCGTTATGACGGTGAAGAGCGAACGGTCGATGTCACTACCCACCAGCAGGCGCTTCAATACAGCCCGGATGGGAAATATGCCGGACCGGTTACTTGTGTAGCGTGTCATACTGTCAACAAAAAAGGTGTTCCGCTGCAACTCAAAGATACACCGTATGCGGATGATTACTGGGGTGCCGTTACCCTTGCGCACTTCATGAGAGACGGAGATCAGAAACTCTCTATCGAAGAGTTGATACAAAAGTATCCGTACAAAAAATCTTCAGAAATTGTACAAAAAGGGTGGAAATAGTATCGCTTCAGGAACCCGAAACGGGTTCCTTTTACACTGATTCGGGGAGTCTGCGGACTCTCTGTACCAATGTAAAAACAAGGATAGTTCATGAAGTCTCTTTTTCTTATTGTCACAGCACTACTGTTTGTCAATTCACTGTTACAGGCGGAACTGGTCAAAAGCTATTTCCCGACCGGGGAACTGAAAGCGGAGACACATTACCGCGACCATACCCACACCAAAGCGAAAGAGGGTATTAAAGAGGGGCTGGAAAAGGTCTACTACATCGGCGGGCAGCTTGCCTATGAAGTTGCTTACCGTGATGGGAAACGTGACGGCGTGCTGAAGTGGTATGACAAAAGCGGCAATCTGCTCGAAGAGATGCCCTACAAAGCGGGTAAACGCCACGGTGTGGAAAAAAGCTATTTCCCATCCGGAAAGCTGAAACACACCGTACGTTATGCAGACGATCGCAAAGAGGGAGTGGAGAAGGAGTTTTTTGAAAACGGTCAGGTGGCTTTGACGGTACCGTGGAAACACGACAAAAAGGAGGGGATACAAAAAGAGTATACGCCCGAAGGAAAACTCTATACGCAGGTACGCTTCATGAACAACTACAAAGAGGGGATGCAGATGTGGTATGACGCCGACGGCAAAGTGGTGCATACTGAGCTTTATAAAATGGATCGTCCCGTGCAGTTGATGGCAAAGATACAAAACAGACACGATGATGTAAAAATCATTGTCAAAGGGCTCGATTTCTCACCCAAACCGCCGAAATAATTTTCCCGTTATGTCTGCTGACTAACATACTTCATGACAAAAATCTGTTACAATTTGTGCAAAACGCTAAAGGAGATTTGTCATGAAAAAACGTGTAGCCATCAACGGTCTGGGTCGTATCGGAAACCAGGTACTCAGACACTACATACACCATCTTCCCGAAAATTGTGAAATTGTCGCTGCAAATACGTCGAGTGTCGAAGATGCGGCGTATCTGCTCAAGTACGATTCCGTGCACGGAAGAGCCGATTTCAGCATCGCTACCGAGGGCAATGAAAAGCTGATTGTAGACGGTCATGAGATTGCGATTGTCAGCAGTCACAATCCGCTGGAGTTGCCCTGGAAAGAACTTGGCATTGACATTGTGCTGGAATGTACGGGACACTTTACGGAAGGCAGCGCGGCGGCGCAGCACATTACCGCCGGAGCGAAGAAAGTTATTATCTCCGCGCCGGGTAAAAATGTGGACAATACGATCGTGCTGGGGGTCAATCATGAAACGTACGATCCTGCAGAGCACCATGTCATCTCCAACGCTTCATGTACGACCAACTCTCTCGCCCCGGCGATGAAAGTCCTCGAAGAGCGTTTCGGTGTCGAAAATGCGATGATCACCACGACACATGCCTACACATCGAGTCAGACAACCGTGGACAAACGTGCCAAAAAGCGCAGACGCGGGCGTGCTGCTGCGGTAAATATCATCCCGACGACAACGGGAGCGGCGATTGCGACGACGGAGGTGATCCCTTCTCTTGCAGGCAAAATGGAAGCGATGGCACTGAGGGTGCCGGTACCCGACGGAGCGATTACGGAGATTGTTGCGCTTTTGGATAAAAAGGTCACTGTAGAAGCGGTCAATCAGGCATTTCATGTAGCGGCAGAGGGCGACTTGAAAGGGATTTTGGAAATCACGATTGATGAGGTGGTTTCGACAGATATCATCGGCAATCGCCACTCTTCCATTATCGACGGGCTCTCCACCGCGGTGGTGGGCGACCGGATGGTCAAAGTGATGGCGTGGTACGACAACGAATACGGTTACTCACAGAGACTGCTGGAGCTGGCGGATTATGTCGCCGGGAAAATGGACTGAGATG
>JALWRO010000214.1 GCA_027080605.1 Campylobacterales bacterium | reverse complement strand
AACGTGTACCGATTGCCGGAGGGTTAGAATCTCCGGGGTTTACACTTTTCCCCGGTTGATCCGGTCTCTCTTGCTGTGCCTGCGGCGGCTGCTGTTTTTTCACAGGGTCGGTACTGTTTCCGCACCCTGTAAAAAGCAACGCCATCATCATGATCTGAATCAGAAATTTGATCATTGCCAATACTCCTTTTTGAAATTCATAATATTTTCGAATCAAAATCCCAAAATACTATCTCATACTCCAAATCGGGATACTGTTTATCTTCTTTAAAAAATTCAATATATTTAATGTTAAAATTTTTTTATACGCTTTTCTAAAAATATTTTTGACAAAGAGAAAAAGAGTGAGACATAAAAACGAAGTGAAAAAAAACAAATCAAAAAGTAACGATTAAAATCCGACAGAGAGTAAGATCATTTTACCGGAAAAGGGCAAACCGGCTAAAAATATTAACTATTGCCATAAATTATAAACAGATGACGAATGTAACTGATTGTAACATAAGTAGTCAGAGGAGGAAGCTGGTGGGTCCTCGGGGACTCGAACCCCGGACCGCTCGGTTATGAGCCGAGAGCTCTAACCAACTGAGCTAAAGACCCGCCTTGAAATAAGATCGGGATTATAGCGACTGTTTACTTAAAAATGTTTTATTCTTCATGAAACGAAACAGAATCGTGCAGGGGATCGTGCCGGAAACTGAGGAGGTTTTCAAGGATACCGAAGAGTATCATGAAGGTGATAAAACTGGTTCCGCCGTGACTGAAAAGCGGCAGCGGCAATCCTACTACCGGAGCATATCCCAGCGTCATGGCAATGTTAATGGCACTGTAAAAAAAGATTAACAGCGCGAGAGAAGCGGCAACGCTTTGTATAAGATAGTTGCTTTTCATGTAGAGCACCATCATCAGCAGGTAAAGAATAAGCATTGCATAAAAGGCAATCAGCACAACACCGCCCCAAAAGCCGAATCGTTCTATGTAAAAAGAGAAGATAAAGTCACTCACGGCGATGGGCAGAAACTTCAGGTGTGTCTGTGTCGCGCCCTCTTTGCTTTGACCGGTCAATCCCCCGGAACCTATAGCGATAATAGACTGCTCGACGTGATAACTCGGTTTTTCCGAGAGAAAGTCGCTGATACGTTTTTTCTGATAAGGTTTGAGACCGGCATAGATCAGTGGCGCACTGATCGCCAGCACAACAAAAATCGTTACCCAGATCCGGTAATTGACGCCGATAATAAACAGTACGCCGTAACCGACAAAAAGTAGTATCAACGCACTTCCCAAATCCGGTTCTCTGGCGATCAGTACAAACGGTATCAAAATATAGATACTGA
Source organism: Campylobacterales bacterium (assembly GCA_027080605.1). Classification (GTDB taxonomy): domain Bacteria; phylum Campylobacterota; class Campylobacteria; order Campylobacterales; family QNZT01; genus QNZT01. The sequence goes on along the minus strand of JALWRO010000214.1, from coordinate 3,026 downwards.
ACTTTGTGAATTCTTTCCAGCCGTAACCCCGTCTTTCATCGGGCGGATTCTGATAAATAAGATACGCCAGCATCATAATAAACGCAATCTTCATGATCTCCGACGGCTGAATGGTAAAATGCACCAGCGGCAGTTCGAGCCAGCGGCGTGCACCCAGCTTTTTCACACCGATAAAATAGACACTCAGCAGCAGCGCGACATTGCTCCAGTAGATAAAAGGAATCAGCCACAGCAGTCTGCGAATAGGTACCAGGAAGAAGAAGAGAAACGCCATTGCGCCGGCGGCATAGTAGAGCAGCTGCTTGTGCGCAAGAGCGGGGTGCAGCTCATTTACCAGAAAGTAAGATATCGCTATAATCGGGATCAGCAACAGAATGAGTATATAATCAAAATGTAAAAATATACGTCTGTCGATCTGTATCACTATCCGAACCTTTATCTGTGGAGCTTTTTTTGGAGATTATAGCACAAAAACCTATGCGTCTTGACAAACTGTTACAGGAGCACCTTTCCCAGCCGCGCAATCAAGTAGAACAGTTCATCAAAACATACGGTGTAGAGATCGACGGAAAAACGACCAAAAAATGCGGTCTGAAACTCAAAGGCGGGGAAAAAATCGTCTACCACTTACCCCAAAAACAGTCTCATGAAGCGCAAAAGATCGATTTTGACGTTGAGATTCTTTACGAAGACGAGGATCTGCTCATCGTCAACAAACCGCCCTTCCTGACAATCCATCCTGCACCCAGTGTCAAAGAACCCACACTTGTGGACTGGTTAAAACACAAAGGCGTCTCTCTTTCCACCTTAAGCGGAGAGGAACGCCACGGTATCGTCCACCGTATCGACAAAGAGACCAGCGGTGCGCTGGTGGTCGCCAAAAACAACGAAGCCCATCGCAACCTCTCACGGCAGCTGGAAAACAGAACTATGGGCAGGTACTATCTGGCACTGATCGATCTGCCCCTCAAGGAGGACTTGATTGTCGACAAACCGATCGGCAGAAATCCCGTGCACCGTACCAAAATGGCGGTGGTCAACAATGGACGCGAAGCCAGAAGCGCTTTTGTCAAACTCTCACGCTCCGAATCACAAAAATATGAGCTGATCGCGGCAAAATTGTTTACCGGACGCACCCACCAGATACGTGTTCATCTCGAATCCTTATCCCGTCATATTATAAACGATTTTACATACGGATTTAAGAAAAAAAGGGATATCATCGGCAGAGTTATGTTACATGCCTATCTCATCTATTTTACCCATCCCAGAACGGGTGAAAAGATGATGCACAAAGCCCCTTTGACAGAGGATTTTCAGCGCATGTTGACCAGCCATTTTGACATGAAGGACATAAATGAAAAGATTGCTCCCGATTACCTTGTTTCTAGGTTTGATGCTCTTACTGGGCGGATGCAGCGGTAAAAATATTACCAACCCCCTCGCCGGTCTCGGACAGCTGAGACTCGATCGTTCACTGCCCATTGTCAAAGATCTCAAAACGGTTAACTCGATGACGGAAATTGCCATAGAGTGGAAGCCGGAAATCCGACGCGGTATTGCCGGATACCGTATTTTCCGCAGTGAAAACGGCGGTAAATTCAGACTCATCAAAATTCTTCCGGATCGTTACAGTGCCCATTTTACCGACACCAATATACGTCCGAACAGTACCTATGTCTACAAAGTTTCTCTCTTTACAACAGACGGTCGGGTATCACTTACCAATACCACCAGACCGGTCTCAACCAAAGGGCAGGTACAGCCTCCGGTGCTTGTCGATGTCATTTCCGATCTTCCCAACCGGATCAAACTGCTCTGGCGCGTGCACCCCAACCCGATCGTCAAGGCATATATCATCGAACGGCGTGAGGTAGGGAAAAAGCAGTGGCGAAAAGTAGCTATCCTGAGAAACAGACTCACCGTCGAATATATCGATACGGGTGTCGTACCGGGAAGAGATTATGAGTACCGTGTCCGGGCAAAAACATATGACGGTATTGTCTCCCCGGCAAGTCAGCCCAAAATCGGGCACGCCAAGCCGCTTCCCAAACCGATTGTCCGCATCAATGCGACGGACAATATGCCCAAACAGATTCAGATTACCTGGATCGACCCGAACAAAGAGGAGCGGGTAATTGACCACTACAATATCTACTCCAGCGCATTCAAAGACGGGCTCTATACCAAACTGGCATCGACCAAAGATACCAAATATATCGACCGTATCAACAAAGACGGTGTAGTACGTTTCTATCAAGTCACTGCCGTGGATCAAGACAATCTGGAATCTCCCAAAGGTGTCGTTGTCGCGAAAGGCAAAACGATGGGCAACGGCGCGGGTCCAACCATCAACAGTGCCGTGATCAGAAACAACGCGATTGTATTGACATGGCTACCTCCCAAAGAGCCGGTTGCAAGCTACACCATTGTCAAAAAGTACTGGGACGGCTGGCGCCTGCGCAAACTGAAGATTGTCGATTTCAAAAGCGACCATGTGCCGGTACGTTTTATCGACAGAAAGATCAAGCCCAATACGAAATATACCTACTATGTATTTGGCGTCAACGATCTCGGTATCCCGACAGAGCCTTCACAGGCGGTGAGTGTAGAAGTAAAAGAACTGCCTTAAGCACCCTGCCACCATGCCCAATATACAAACCCGCACTTACCAACCCGTCGCACTGCCTGCCGCATGCGACGGATACCGCTTTCTTGCCCGTGCAAAATCACAAAAGGGTGAAGAGCTTGTACTCACCGAATATGAAAATAAACAATTTCTGTTACAGATACTCAAACGAAACCGAAACGGTGAAACAGACTTTCTGATCAAAACCGAAAAGCTCACACGAGTATCACCCGTCTCTGTCATGCAAAATGCCCTGAAAGCGTTTGCCAAACTTCATGAACTCGAACTCACCTTTTCCAATATCGATCCGCAGAAAAAACCGATCGCCAGAGCGGATGATTTCTCTGTTTTAAAAGAGATCGACTATTTTGAGCAGAACCTCTCCTCTGAGAACCCG
>JALWRO010000213.1:860-4375 GCA_027080605.1 Campylobacterales bacterium | reverse complement strand
TATGATCGTCAGTGGGGATTTGGTGACGGACTTTGATTTTGATGAGATCATTGCATTTCATGAAGCGAAACAATCGAAGCTTACGATTACATTGACACCTGTTGAAGATCCACTGCAATTTGGGGTGGTTATCACCGACAATGACGGCAAGATCGAGCGCTTTTTGGAAAAACCGAGTTGGGGTGAAGTCTTTAGCGATACGATCAATACCGGAATTTATCTGATAGAACCGGAGATTTTGGCGTATATTCCGCAAAACATATCTTATGATTTTTCCAAAGATCTTTTTCCCCGGTTGATGGAAGAGGGTATCACCCTCTGGGGTTGCAGTGTCAAAGGGTACTGGAGAGATGTGGGAAATCCAGTCAGTTACCGCGAAGTGCACCGGGATATTTTTGAGGGGAAAGTTCTCTATGATCTGCCCGGACACTGTATTCAAAACGAACGGGTTACGCTTTGTCTGGAAGATGGTGTCCATTTGCCCCGTTCGGTGACGACACGCGGAACAGTGGTTATCGGCAAGGGTACGACGATTTCCGACGGTGCGGAGCTGGAAAACTGTGTGATCGGACGTAACTGTGCGATCGGTAAAAATGTGCAGATTCAAAACAGCATACTCTGGGACAGAGTACAGGTGGGCGCACGAAGTCGTTTGAACAATGCCGTCATATGCAACGACACGACAATCGATGAAGAGTGCAGCATTCGTGAAGGGGCGGTGATTGCCGAATTTTGCCGAATTGACGAGGGTGTGAAGATTATCAAAGATGTGACGGTCTGGCCGCATAAGGTGATTGAGAAAAAAGCGGTCGTCAGCAGCAATGTTGTCTGGGGTGAGATGTACAAAAGTTCCCTGTTTCACAAAGGTAAAGTGATCGGTTCCGCCAATGTGGAACTCACCGGAGAGATGGCGGTGAAGATTGCCGAAGCGTTTGGTACGATTTTGCAGGAAGGCTCGACGGTTTATGTCTCCAGAGACTATCACCCCTCTTCGCGGATGCTGAAACGGTTCGTTCTGGGAGGACTCCTCTCTACCGGTATTAACTGTGTCGATATTCAGGCGATTCCCAGCAACGTTATGCGTCATGAACTCTTCAAAAACGAAGATATTGCAGCGGGTGTGCATATTCGCCACTCTGTTAGCCATATCAATAAAACGGAGATCGTCTTTTTTACCCATGAAGGGATGCTGATCGATACCAATCTGGCAAAGAGTATCGAACGGATTTTCTTCCGCGAACAGTTCCGCCGTGTCAATCCCGGACGTGTCGGAAAGATTCGTGAAGCACACGATATGAAACTGGCGTACAAAAAAGATGTCCGGGCACTGATTTCCAAAGAGATTTTTACTGGTTCGCATTTCAAAATAGCTGCCAATATGCTCCATGGTATGGTGAGCGATATTTACCCCGCACTGCTGGATACGCTGAGTATAGACAATATCATGATCAATGACTATGTCAGTGCCAGAAAATTGGAAAAGATCACTTCCAAAAATCAGATCGATGCCAAAGAAGAGCTGTCCGACATTGTCAAGGCACTGGGACTTTGTGTCGGGATAGTGCTCTATCCAAACGGGCAGAGAATTGATATTATCGATGATAAAGGAACGATTCTTCCCCGTGAGCAGGTACTGATGGTACTTTTGTATATGCTGCATCTTCATGATAAAAAGACTTACAGAGTTTTTCTTCCTGCCTGGGCGCCGGATATTATGGATGACAAGTTTACCGATATCGAAATCAAGCGTGGAAGGTTGATGGGTAAAAAGACAGAGTATCTCGGACAGTTCGATCTGGTTGCCGATGTCGATGCGCACTATGCCTTTACGGAGTTCGGCTATCACAGTGACGCGATCTATGCAAGTTTGAAAATCCTGGAGTTTATGGTACTTCATGAAATGAACTTTTCCACCATACTGGAACATATAGCACCGTTTTACTATGCGGCGATCTCCCTCTCCTGTCCGGCTGCGACGAAGGGGCGGGTGATGCGTCTTTTCATGGAAGCGGGGAAAGGATACGAAGTCTCCCATCTCGACGGTATCAAGATTGTATTTGAAAAGCATGAGTGGGTGCTGATGATTCCCGACGATCATGAAGATCTGGTACACCTGTATGTGCAGTCGTTTGATCAAAAACGCGGTGAAACTTTGAAAGAGGAGTATGTGCAAAAATTGAAAGAGTGGATTTCAGAGGAAGTGTAGAATTGTTGAAACTGTGCGCTGTCTAACAGAAAAACGGTAAAGATTCCACTATAATTTCAGCAGTACTTTTGTTATAACAGAGGAGTCTTCATGAAAAAGAACTATTTCATCAAACCGCCGAATAAAAAGAGGCGTAAAACCGATCTGCCGTGGCAGCATCCGAAACCGAAAACAGAAGATCCCGAAGCGCTGAAACGAATCAATGCTATCATGCAGAGTCCCAGTTACCGTCTGGCGGCGGAGGATCATGATTTTCTCTTTTCGGACGATACCCTCCCGGTGCGGTTGCAGCTGGATTACATCAAACCGGAGTTGATTTTACGAAAGCACGGGATTGAACGGACGATTGTTGTGTTTGGTTCTACCCGTATCCGGGAGCGTAAAACAGCACTGAAAAGGCTGGAAGAGATACAAAAGGCGCTGGTAAAAGATCCCACGTCCGAGAAATTGCTCAAAGAGTTACGTAAAGCAGAGCGTATTTTGGAAAAATCGAAATATTACGATATCGCCAGAGAATTCGGACAGCTGGTCGGTAAGGCGGGTAAAGGGGAAAACGATAACCGTGTCTCCATTATGACCGGCGGCGGTCCGGGTATTATGGAGGCTGCAAATCGTGGTGCGTTCGATGTCGGCGCCAAAACGATCGGTCTGAATATTACCCTTCCTCATGAACAGTTTCCCAACCCTTACATAACTCCTGAACTCTGTTTTCAGTTTTACTACTTCGCTATCCGTAAAATGCACTTTCTCAAGCGTGCAGCCGGTTTGCTGGTCTGTCCCGGCGGATACGGTACGATGGATGAACTTTTTGAAACACTGACGCTGATTCAGACGCGTAAAATTGCCCCGGTACCGGTTGTTTTTATCGGCAGAGAGTACTGGACAAAGCTTGTTGATTTTGACATGTTTGAGGAAGAGGGTACAATCGACCCTGAAGACCGTGATCTGTTTTGGTTTGCCGACAGTGCCGAAGAGGCGTGGGAAGGTATGCTGGCATGGCATGAAGCCAACAAAACACCACTGTTTGACGGCAGTGAGTGAAAGAGGAGTGAACGATGGCAAATGAAGTGAAAAATGTTGATCTGAAAAACCTGAAAGGACTCTCTTCAGAAGAGGCTGCCCAGCGTCTGAAAAAGTATGGTCCAAATGCGATAGAAGAGAAAGAAGAGACCTGGTGGCACCGACTTTTTCGCCGTTTCTGGGGACCGATTCCGTGGATGATCGAAGTGGCGGCGATTCTCTCGGCGCTGGCGAAACGTTGGGAAGATTTTACGATTATCATGATTTTGCTGCTGGTCAATGCGATTGT
>JALWRO010000213.1:0-850 GCA_027080605.1 Campylobacterales bacterium | reverse complement strand
TTTCTATCAGGAGTCCAAAGCGCTCAATGCCATAGCCGTACTCAAAAAGAAGCTGGCGCGCAAAGCGCTGGTTCTGCGTGACGGGCAGTGGCAGCATATTGACGCCAAAGAGGTGGTGCCCGGAGATATTATCAAAATCAAAATCGGTGATATTGTTCCAGCAGATGCCAAACTGCTGGGCGGCGGGGATTTTCTGCTGGTGGATCAGTCTGCACTGACGGGTGAGTCTTTACCTGTGGACAAAAAAGCGGGAGACGATCTGTATGCCAATGCGATTATCAAACAGGGTGAAATGATCGCTGAAGTGACCGCTACGGGTACCCATACTTATTTCGGTAAGACGGTTGGACTGGTTGCCAAAGCCGAGAAGGAGGAGCGCAGCCACTTTCAGCAAATGGTAATCAAAGTCGGTAATTTCCTTATTTATGTAACCATCGTGATGATTGCAATTATTATCTACCATGGTTTAAAGACTCATCAGCCGACAGTTGATCTTTTGATTTTCGCACTTGTATTAACGATCTCTGCGATTCCGGTGGCGATGCCTGCGGTATTGACCGTGACGATGGCGATCGGAGCACGGGCGCTGGCGGCAAAAGAGGCGATTGTCAGCCGTCTGGCGTCGATCGAGGAGATGGCGGGCATGGATACGCTCTGTTCCGATAAAACCGGAACACTGACACAAAACCGGATGAGTCTGGCAGATCCTTATCTGGCGAAAGGATACAGTGCGGATGATTTGATGGTATATGCAGCATATGCAAGTAAAGAAGAGAATCATGATCCCATCATGATTCTCTTCTTTACTTGCATATGCTGCATATACCATCAAATCATCCGCACTGTATCC
>JALWRO010000212.1 GCA_027080605.1 Campylobacterales bacterium | reverse complement strand
CACTTATCAAGCTGCTTGTCAATAAAGAGATCAAAGAAGTTTTAGAAACCAGTTTCCCGAAAGTGGAAGAAAGAAGAGTCGATCTTTTGACCAGACTCGAAGACGACACCCTCTTTCATCTGGAAATCCAGTCCATCAACGATCCTTTGATGCCAAAAAGGATGCTGAAATATGCTGCTTTGATCTATGAAAACTATGACCGGTTTCCTTTTCAGATGGTTTTGTATGTCGGCGACAGAGATATCAAAATAGCCAGTAAAATAAAAGAGAAAAATTTACGCTATAATTATGAAGTAAGAGACATCAGAGAGTTCGACTGTTCAAAATTGATAGAGAGTGAAGATATCACCGATAACATCATCGCCATTCTCTGTAATATCAAAGATTTTGACAGACTCTTTGCAAAGTTACAAGGGAAACTGCTAGATCTCGACAATCAAAGGAGAGAAGACTATCTTAGAAAGCTCTTTTATCTGTTGAGACTCAGACCAGATGTTCATGAACTGTACAAACAAAAAAAGAAAGGGGAATTAGCCATGCCGTTTATCATAGAAAAAGAGCGTGATCCACTTTATAAAGATGGGTTGGAGAAGGGGATCGAAAAAGGATTGGAAAAAGTAAACGAAACAAAAATCGCTATTGCAAAAGCACTGTTAAAACAAAAGATCGACATCGATATAATCGTAAAATCAACAGGACTTTCGAAGGAAGAAGTTGAAAAACTCAAATAGTGTTATAAAGTTGCCAACAAAACAATAGAGTAAACATCAGGTATGGGTATTTTGGCTTTGGGTGCTGATGAAAGAGTAAAAGATGTAAAAGTGACAGAAGATACTTTAAATGTTGATCTTATGGACGGTCGAACTATCATCGTGCCGCTGGTGTGGTATCCGAGACTTGACCGTGCAACCAAAGAACAGCAACAAAACTGGAAAGTATGTGGCGGTGGATACGGTATAGAGTGGGAAGATATAGACGAGCACCTGAGTGTAGAAGGTCTTTTACGCGGTGCGCCGGCGCCTATGCCAAAAGGTGAAAAAGTAGCTTAGATTCAGATCTGCTTTTCAATTCCTTTTTTGGATATTTCCCAGTAATAGAGTCATGCAAATTTACGCTAAATAAAGAAAAAAGATCGTCTCAGAAAGATTTTTTATTTACAGAGACTCCAACCTGATCTTCATGAAGCTTTATGAAAGGTGTGGTGAGGGCACCACAGCCTACGATACTGTATTAGTACAATTTTCTTTCACAAGAAACAAGACCTCTCATTGCACCAAATCCTGGTTTATTATAATGAAATGACCAAGTATGTTCGCAATAATCTTTAAACTCATTCTCAGCCTTCCTTACTATCTCAAACGGTACAATATATGAATCAGGATCACTTATACTAAAATTATATACCCTGCTAATTTTACTACCTCTTATGGCACCCCATGCACCTGTACAGATAGTTGTACAAACATAGGTGGCAACAGTTTTTGGGTTTGAAGCAGAAGATGAGTAACTACTACTCGAATAACTTTGAGAACTGTTCTCTCTTAACTCTTGTGCTTTTCGCAATAATTGCGCTTGTTTTTCAGCTTCTTCTTTCTCTTTTCGCTCTTTTTCCGCTCTCGCTCTGGCTTCTCTTTCGAGTCTCTCTTCATAGTCGTTTTTGGCTTGTTGGATCCGGGACTCGGTGGTTTTGACTTCGTCTCTCATGATGCCTAATTTTTTGGCTTTTTCGAGGTATTTTTGGGCTTCGCTGAACGATTCTCCGTCTGCTTTTTGTTGTGCTTTTCGCAGGTACGCTTCAGCGTCTTCCATGTCTTCTTCGTCATCGTCGAGGCTGATGGCATAGCTTTGTGCCGGTGTGAAGATATTGACCATACCAAAAAGTAAAAACAGCGTTAAAGTTATAGCTTTCATTCTCATCAAATTTTCCTTTCATCCGGTTACTGCCACCACCTGACTGCATCAATATATTAAAAAATCAAAGTCCAAAAGTTATTGTTTGCCTCGCACACACCTGACATAGCACTCATCAGACTTAGAATGGTCGAACGTGTAGCCGCCTTTGAAGTACACATCCCAGGCAGACCCAGAATCAGAAACATCGACAGACGACGACCAATAATCCCCCGAGGCGACATTTTTAAAACCACTTTTTATAGCTGGTTTATATTTGCCGATATCTACTATACTCTGAAGCTCTTTGATGGTGGGGAGTCTCCAATCGCTCTTGCCAGCCAAAGTCAATGCTTCACAGTAAGCTTTTGCACCGCTATAGTCTCTCTTTACCGTTTTTGATGCGCTGTCATCCTGCCACTCCAGTCCACCGACAGTAACCGTATCGGACGCGGAAGATACAACCGCAAACAACACTAAAAACAGAAAACTTTTTATCATCTTTCACTCCTTATTCATCAACACTTAAAAAGTGTGGCGTCGATACTAACTCTTGCCACACTCTTGCATATCCCCTGTGGGGGAGTAAATATTATCTGCCTCGCACACACCTGACATAGTTCTCATCAGACTTAGAATGGTTGTTCGTGTTGCCGTCTTTGAAGTTCACATTCCAGGCATACCCAGAATCAGAAACAGAGACAGACGACGACCAATAATCCTTCGAGGCGACATAAGCTGTCCATTTAAACGACCTCTTGCAAAAAATGTCACAAGAGCCATACCAAAGAAAACTCTTTAGTTTTATACACATAAGGTAGAACAGCCACACAATATTTGTTGCACACTTACTAAAGTTCACTACATTAGCAACTCTGGCACAAATAGTGTAGCACATCTTTATATAAACAAAGTTTCAAAGTTATTATCTGCCTCGCACACACCTGACATAGTGCTCATCAGACTTAGAATTGGCGGCCGTGTAGCCCTCTTCGAAGTTCACATACCAGGCATACCCAGAATCAGAAACATCGACAGACGACGACCAATAACCCTTCGAGGCGACATTTTGAAATGACGGCATGATAGCCGGTTTATATCTATCGTAATCTACGATGCTTACTAACTCATAGTAAGTGGGAAGTCTCCAGTCGCTGTATCCTCCCAGTGAGAAATTTTTACAATACCTTTTCGCTCCGCTCCAATCTCTTTTCACACTTTGAGCATGACTGTCATCTTGCCACATCAAGCCAAGTTTTGTGTCGGTTACCACTTCTCCGCTTCGCTTAAATCGTGCCAGTTTTTGTGCTTGTAATGCTGCTGTCAACTCTCTTTTGAGCTTTAAAGTAAGTTTCAACGAAGTCTCCGAACCTATAAAAACCTTTTTACTCTGTATGTATTGGTGTCCCTCGTCAATAGGTTTGACCACTTTTACCACATGGTCACCCTCTTCAACCAATATACTCGTAAACCCATCGCCCGTCATCGCCCTTTTCTTGCCATCGACATAGACATACGCGCCGGAAGGTTCACTCGCGATTCTCAGCTTCCCTTCACCGGCAAAAAGATCACCCGCCAGTAAAAGGATCATCAAAACCAACCCTGTTTTATAGACCATACCTGCTCCTCCTTTTTCGTCTTGTTGTTATTTTATCAAAAAGTTTCTCACAACTGGTAAATATATACCGCCAGAGCGTTCAAATCACTCTCCGACAAGTCGGTGAGCTGTCCTTTCATGAGCATCCCGAAACCATGCACATTTCGCAAACCGGCTTGATAGCTTCTCAGGGCTTCTTCGGTTCTCTCTATACTCCATCCTGCAATCACATCTGAGACACCAAGTGCGTGTTTCTCCGCCCGTGTGCCGTGGCACCCTGCACATTTTGCCGCAAATATCTCCTCAACGCTGAAGTATTGCCCGATCATGGATGGTGTGGCAGGTTCGAGGTTGTGTTGATCGCTTTGAATAAATCCCAAATCTTCATTGTAGTAGGGGTCGTATGTATAGTCATCGGGATTGTAATATGGGTTGTCGCTGACAAATAAACCGGACAAATCCACCGGCGGCGCACCTTCAATATAGTTTGAATCGGCGTAGAGGGCATCGTCAAGAAAGGAGGTAATGTCATAGTTATAGTCATAATCGTAATCGTACTCATAGTCGTCGTCAATGTATGTGTATGCACTCTCTGAAGGTGATATCGTTGACGGATAGTAATCCAAACCCGTACCGCCCTGATAGATACTACCGTCCACCAGATCGCCGTTATCGCCTTTGATCGCGATCAAATCTGAGGAGGCGTATTTTCTGAACTCCGCCGGATCGTCGTCTGTCTCTGTGATTCCGGGAGTGAAACTCTCCGCGATGTTGTTGAAAGTATTGTCCCAGTCTTTGGAAAGCAGGTTTTCAAACAAACGCTCTCCCTGCGTGCGTGTAAAACTGACGGCAACATAGTCGCTATATCCAAGATAGACAGCCGCACCGGTA
>JALWRO010000211.1 GCA_027080605.1 Campylobacterales bacterium | reverse complement strand
CATCATCACTGACCACGAAAAAACCGTCACCCTGAATGGCGAGGTCGGTTGATTTTCCCGTCGCCTGTACGGAGCCTTGTGAAAAGATTCTGGTGACAGAGTTAACTTCTGTTCCTAATCCTACCTGCATAGGGTTTTTACCGCCTAAATTTCCCTGTGGTGCGGTAGCGATTTTGGCTGTCTGGGAAAGCATGTCAGAAAAGTTGGCACGGCTGTATTTAAATCCGCTGGTATTGACATTGGCAATATTGTTACCTTCAACGTCCATGGCGATTTGGTGTGCCTGCAGACCTGAAACGCCTGCCCATAATGATCTCATCATAGGATAATCCTTTGTTAGTTTTTAGTATTTTTACAACTCCTCACTCTTGTGTAAAACAGAGCAAGTAGCGTGCCTGAAAACAGGCTGGTTAAAGTATTGAAACTTATTTTTTCATATTGATTGCATTTTGTATCAGTTGATCACTGGTTGTGATACTTTTGGCACTGGCATCGAATGCTTTTTGCATCACGATCAATTCTGTTAATGCCGTAGCCATGGAAAAATTGGCGGTTTCAAGCGCGTGTGATGAAATGACAGCAGTGTTTAAAGTGTTTCCGTCTTTGTCTTTATAAAAGGTGGGAACACCGCTGTTGGCTGTCTGTTTATAGTAAATAGGAGAAGATTGCTCCAGTCCTGCGTTATTTCGAAAATGATAGAGTGCAATTTTGGCTATGGGGATCGTATCTCCGTTGTCAAATCCCGCTACAATAAGACCGTTGTCCTGCACACTGTAATCTGTCAAACTGCCGCCTTTTTTACCGTTTTGTGTCACTGATTTTGCATAATACTCTTCTCCCGAGTGATAGGAAAACAGACCATCGAAACCGCTGTTAGGCTTATTGGGATCGTAGATAGAGCCCAGATTGAGTTTGATTTCTGTACCGTTATTATCGATACTTGTCAGTGAGTTTGCAACCATTGCACCACGATCATTAAACAGCAGTTCTCCCTCTTTTGAATTGATTGTCTGATTATCTTTGTCGACAATAGTCGCTTTGGCTTTCCAGATAGTTTTATCTATTGCCTGCGGTACCACTTTGGTAAAGTCGAGAATCAGTTTGTTGGTAGTACCGTCACTATTGATGAGTAGCGATTGGAAATTTTCCTTGTTGGGTATTTCCACTTTGGTATTATCCTGATTTAATTTGTAAATCGGTTTGGAGTTGAGTGAACCCTTGAATGTCACTTCATTGGTTGGTACTGCAGGCATGACAATATTGTCTTCCAGTAAAATTTTAGCTTGTGCTTCGGGTGCGGCAAGATCGAGATTTCGTATGGGATTATCGATGACGACACCGTCTTTGATATTGTTTGCAATAGTGCCGACGAGAAAATTGCCTGCCGCATCTGTCAAATAACCGGTTGCATCTCTGTTGAAAAGTCCCGCACGGGTGTAGAGATTTTCACCGTTAGGGGTTACAACGCCAAACCACCCCTCTCCGTTAATGGCAAGATCGAAAGGATTTTCTGTTTTAGTGATGGAGCCTTGCTGGAAACTGACGGTTGATGCTTTAATATGACTGCCTGTTCCAACGTCGTTTGCGACAGGTGTTGTGGGTGAAGCGGTCATAGTCTGGGCATAGACTGTGGAAAACTCCGGTGTGGAAATTTTAAAACCGACTTTGTTAGCATTGGCAATATTTCCCGCCCAGACATCGAGTCCGAACTGATGGGTTTTGATACCGGAAATACCGTTGTAAAATGAGCTGTTCATGAGACTATGCCTTTTTCTCGAAAATTTCCTGAACTTTGTCAAACGGTACGAAAGCACCGTTGAGTTTCAAATAGGTATTTTCATCCTCGAATTTAACGGATTCAATTTTATATGAGCCGAATTCTCCACTGAGCTTGACACCGTCTGGATTGTAATAGTTGGCGTAGATAGAATATTTTCCCGGTTTTGCAGGTTCCCCCGCATCGGTTAATCCATCCCAGGTGTAGGCGTGTTTGCCTTTGGTGTCTTTTGAGAGTTCCATTACTTTGACAAGACGGTTTTTTTCATCGTAAATTTCGATTTGTCCCTCTTTGATATCTTCTGCAAAATTGAGTTCAAAATTCAGGGGAAGTGGTTTGCCTTCTGTGTCCTGTTTGAGTTGTACTTTATTTTCCAATCGGGCATATTTACCGATGGAACTGACTGCTGCAAAGTTTTTATTTTGTTTGAAACTTGCGGTCATCGCTTCGAGTGCTTTGTTGGTTTTTTCCTGTGTTTCCAGTGCTGCAAGTTGCGAAGTCTGCTGCAGGATTTTGTCACTATCCATCGGACTGGTAGGATCCTGATGCTGTAGTTCTGTTAAAAGCAGTTTCATGAAGTCATCTTTTCCCAAAACAGAGTTTGGATTGATACCTGTGTTGTCAAGCTTGGTAGTCGCTGCGGGAGTGGTTAACGGATTGATTGTTGCCATGGTAGTTCCTTTCGATTAAACGTATCTTGGGACAATCATCTCAAAATGGTCGATTTCATGAATCTCTTCCGATTGTCTTTCACTGTGTTTACTGCTGGGTTTATGTTGCTGTCCCCGGTTTTGTTCTTTGCTCTCACCGAAACTCATTTGTAAACCGGTAAATCCCATATTGACCAATGCATTTTTGAATTCGGTCTGATTTTGGGAAAAGATGGCGATGGTGGAGGGATTTGAATTTATCGTGACATGAAGATTGTTCCCTCTGTTGATCAGTGTCACATCGACATCTCCAAGGTTGCCGGGATTGAGCTGCATTTTAATTTTCATCAGAGGCGCTTTGTAATTTTCAACTTGTTCTCTGAAATCCTGTGCAAATGTATTGAGGGTTCTTTTAAATTCCGGATGATGGGGTTTGGATTGATGCACCTGAGTTGTTTTTGTTTCATGTGAAACAGTGACTTTCTCTTCATGAAGTGACGGTTCTGATGTTGATGAAGATTTGCTTTCTCCTTGTTCTGTCGGTTTTTCAGATTGTGCAAGGTTGATATTTTTATTGTTTTGAAAATCACTTTTTTGCGTGGGAAGAATAGGTGATTTTGAATCGGTGATATTGTGATGTTTCGTACTGATATCGGACAAGGTTGATGTTTGGATGCTGTTACGCGGTATATCGTTAGTTTGAGATTTCTTTGTTTTTGTAACAGGTTTATCTGTATGGTTATCTGATTTTATCTGAGGATTTTTGGTTGTTGTATGTGTGATGATATTTTCCTGTAAAGCCTGGTTTTTTATTGTATTGTCTGTGGAACAAGTGGATAAAGGTTGTTTGGTTGCTATTTCAGGTTGTTTGTTTTGAACGGCAGGCGATATTTGTCTCTGTTTGTCTGGGATAACTTGTTTGTTATTTTCCCCAGATAGAACTGCTTTTAGTGTTTCATGCTGTACGGTTTTGTCTCTTTTTTGTACAGATGTAACATGCTCCATCAAAATGTTTGTCTCCGGTTTTTTAACAGATTCTGTATGTGTGGTTGGTTGTTTCTTTTCTGTTTTGACTGCGGATACCTGAGGTTCTTTTGGTGTTTCTTTCTCTGTGACAAGCAGTTTTTGCAGGACACTTGGGGATTGTGAAGCGTGTTTGGGTGCAGTAAAGTGATGCTGTTGCCCGGTGTTTATTTGAACTGGTTTATCTGTTTTTGGGGTTTGTCCCCCGATGATTTTTAAGATCTCTTCACTGTTTATCTTTTGTACCAATGTTTTTGAATGAAGATCGATGGCAGCGTCCTCTTTGAAAAATGTGAAATTTTTGACGCTTATATGGTGTTTTTGAGCTACCTTCAAAAGGTCTCCGACAGTTTTTGTTTCACGAAATTCCTGTTGTACACTGAGATCGAGCAGAGAAGTTTGCAGTGCTTTGGAATCGGTGGGAAAATAGGGCAGCGGTTCCTGTGGGTGTTGTTTGAGCAGTGCAGCGAGTTGAATCAGAGACTCCAGGGAGACTTTGTCAATGTGATGCTCTTTGATCAGAGGCTCTTTGGAAAAGAGAGAGCGAATTTCTGTATTTTGTGCTCTGTTTTCCGGTAAATCCAGTATTTTAGCAATCAAAAATTTTTTATTTTTACTCTCCGGCTCTTCATGAAGAAGATTTTCCATCAGGTTTTGAAAAAAATCGTTTTGGTTTTTGAGCAAATCATCTTGATTATTTAATATCTTTTTAGTTGTAAATTTAATATCTTTGTTTTCATGAGATGATGCCAGTAAAAGTCCGTTCATAGCGTGCCTTTGGAATGAAAATCTGTCAAAAAAGGTAGCACGTTGCGTGCCAATTTCACTTTATCAGTATTTTTGGGTATAATCCGCGAAATTAATACGTTAGGACAGAAATGAAAGAGATTAGAAATATTGCCGTTATCGCACACGTCGATCATGGTAAAACGACTTTAGTAG
>JALWRO010000210.1 GCA_027080605.1 Campylobacterales bacterium | reverse complement strand
ATCCCAGATTCAAGCCGCAGGAGCACTGCGACACCCAAAAAACTGTCAAAGAGCTGCTTGACCTGATTCGCAAAACCGCAGTTTTCGAGACGGTCATGGCGCGACGCAAAACACCCAAAGAGGTGGAAGCATCTCTGGGGCAGATCCTCGGAGAGTTCGACGAAATTATCCGTAAAAGCTGTGCCGACGGAGACCGGCTTGCCGAAGAGGTCAAAGAGAGTCTCTATAAAGAGTATCAGAAAATCCACGCTTCATGAATAGCAGGCTGCAGCACGAAAGTGACATTATAGAGTTTTCGACGCTCCAGTCACGCTGCGTCTACCTTCCACACAAACTCATGAAGATGCGCTACAAATATATCAAAGCGTGTCCCGAGTCACTCAACGCCGCACTGGTCAAACGGGGCTGGCGCAGATTCGGGCACTATTTCTCCCGCCCGGGCTGTGACGGCTGCGATGCCTGTCAAAGCCTGCGTATCGATGTTGCCAACTTCAAACCCTCACGCTCCCAGAAACGTGTCTGGAGACAAAAGGGGATCCGTACGTTTGTACGCAAACCGACTGTCTCTTTCGAACATCTCGCGCTCTATGAAAAATATCATCGCTATATGCAAAAAGCACGCGGATGGGATTACTACGCCGTAGATGCCGAATCGTATTACGATCTCTACGTCAAAGGTTTCGGCAGTTTCGGTAATGAAGTACGCTACTACTATGAAGGCAATCTGGTCGGTATCGATCTCATCGACTATCTCGACGACGGTATTTCCGCAAACTACTTTTACTACGATCCCGACTATCGACACCTTTCGCTGGGCACCTATTCGCTGCTGAAACAGATCGAATTTGCCAAAAAACGGGAACTTTCATGGATCTATCTGGGATATTACGTCAAAGAGTGCCGCAGTCTGCGCTACAAAGCGCACTATAAACCGCATCAGATTTTGCAAAATACTCCTTCCGAACACGAAACGCCTCTGTGGCAATAGCAGAGAAGAAGTCAGATACTTTTTTTACCGCCGTTTTGACGAAAAATGGTTGGCACGTCCAGCGACTCAGGTGAAACGGAAACACTCTTTTCCTGCGGCGTTTCCTCGATACGCTGCGGTTTTGGAAAAGCAGATGTTTTGACCGGTCCCGGTTTGGTTTCTGCCGGCTCTGCCGGCGGTTCGGCATCGATTTCACTGATCGGATCCCTGCGCTTGCCGATCCCTTTGAGAATACGCTTCGCTTCCGCCGCATCAATCACATCAAGTTCCACTAAAGCATGTGCGATTCCTTCAGAAAAGCCTTTCAGATATTTGATCTGCGATGCGGAACCGTTTTTGCGTTTGTTTTCATAGAAGTAGTCTACAAGGTCTATTAGATTGTTAATAAGCTTTATTTTTGTAAAATCGTTCATACTTTAATTATACACAAAGGTCAATAAAAATTTCATGGCACTCAAAGAGATTACCTGGCGGGGGAACCGCTATCCTATCTACTATGACATTGTTAACCCGCATGCAAAAAACGATTTTACCGTACTGCACGGCTGGGGCAGTAACAAAGAGATCATGAAGGGGGCTTTTAGCAAAACCCTGCCCGGTTTCCGGCATATCTACATCGATCTGCCCGGATTCGGGAAAAGTCCGAATGAAACGGTACTCACGACAGAGGATTATGCGCAAATTGTCGCACATCTGCTCGATACACTTCATGTAAAGCACGACATTGTCGCCGGACACTCTTTTGGAGGTAAAGTAGCCATGCTGCTCGACCCGCAGATGCTGGTGCTCCTCAGTTCTGCCGGTATTCCCGTACCCAAACCCCTTTCCGTGCGCATGAAAATAAAATTGTTCAAACTTTTAAAACCGCTGGGACTCGGCAACCTGCGTAGCCTTTTCGCTTCCAAAGATGTCAGCGGCATGTCGCAGGTGATGTATGAAACTTTCAAAAACGTTGTCGATGAAGATTTCATCGATATTTTCGCCGCCAGAAAAGGTCAGACCCTGCTTTTCTGGGGAAAATCGGACACCGCCACACCACTCTTTACCGGAGAAAAGGTGCATAAACTGATCCCCGGAAGCAAACTCTACCCGCTGGAAGGCGACCACTTCTTCTTTACCCGACACGCCGCATTCATCGGCGATACCATTACCCAGGAGTATTCCCGTGCAGATTAGCCCCGAACTTTATCAGATTTTTACCCTCGTTTCACACTTGCTGCTGACACTCACGCTCGGCTTTTACCTTATCCTCAACATGCAGTGGTACAGCTATAAACTCGAACGGGTGATCTTTCGACACAAAAAATATATCTGGCATCTGCTCTACTTTCTTATTCCGCTGCTGGCGTACTACACCACCGGAAAATATTTCTGGATCTACTTCTACTTCGGACTCATCCCCGCACTGGTGCTCTGGTACCGAAAAATCGACAAAAAGCTGGTCTTTACCGGACGTGTCAAACGCTTTTTTCTTTTTCTGGTTTTCGGCATTGTTTTTGAAGATACCCTCTGTCTGACAGCGCTTTCATGTCACCTTTTCGGCGTCCTGTTGCCGCTGCTCTTTGCCCTGCTGGCAAGCCATCTCTTTGAAAAGATGCTCTTTCTGGGCTTTCAAAAAGAGGCACAGAAAAAACTCTCCTCGATGGAAAAACTCAAAATCGTCGCCATCACCGCCAGTTACGGCAAAACCAGCATCAAAAACTTTCTGCATCAGATACTCTCCAAAGAGTTCAACACCTATATGACCCCGCGCAGTGTCAATACCCTTGGCGGTCTCATGAAAGATGTCAATGACGACTTGCCCGAAGATACGGAAATTTACATCGCCGAAGCGGGCGCGCGAGAGCGCGGTGATATTGACGAAATCGCCCGTTTTCTGAAACACGACTATGCGGTTGTCGGAAACATCGGTCCGCAACATATCGAATATTTTAAAACACTTGAAAATATACGCAACACCAAAATGGAGATTCTCAACTCTCCAAAACTGCAAAAAGCGTTTATTCATGAAAGCGCCTATGTCAAGCCGGATGATCGGGTCATGCTTTTCGGCGACAATATCAAAAACATCCATGCTACCCTCGACGGACTCACGTTCGATCTGGAGATAGACGGTAAAACAGAGTATTTCGAAGCCCCGCTTCTGGGAGCATTCAACGCCGTCAATATCACAGCGGCAATCCTCGTAGCAAAAGAGCTGGGAATGAAGGCGGAAGCTATCCGTCGGGCTGTCTCAAAACTGCAATCTGTCGAGCACAGACTACAAAAGATCGAAGCGGGCGGAAAGGTCATCATCGATGACAGTTTCAACGGCAATCTGGAAGGGATGACCGCCTCATACGATCTGGTCAAAAGCTATCCAGGCAGAAAAATCCTCATCACCCCCGGCATTGTCGAGAGCGATGAAGCGAGCAATATCAAACTTGCGGAAAAGATCGACACGGTTTTCGACACGGTCATCATCACCGGAAGTGTCAATGCCGAAGTACTGGCGACGCACATCCAACACGCGAAAAAGGTGATACTCCGCGACAAAACAAAACTCGAAGAGACCCTCGCCGAAGAGACACTCCCCGGCGATCTGATCCTCTTCTCCAACGACGCACCGACGTTTATGTAACGCCGGTTTACTCTGCTAACGGAAGATAGGTATAGATCTCTTCCGACTCGATCGTACCGTCAGCAAATCGGTCATTTTCCTGACGGATTTTGCGTGACTGGGCATCGTAAGTATATGTCTCTTTGACAGGTACGCCATTGCTGTCGAAAATCGTCATCGTGTGCACTCTGCCCTGATTATCATAGGTATAATCCTTGTACGGTTTACCGTCATAAGTTACATGCGTCACACGCCCCTGCGCATCGTACGTGTAGCGGTAAGTATGCACTTTCGTTGATTTCAGTTTATCAAAACGGTACTCTTTCGTCGTCACCTTCTCTTCTGTTTTTTGTCCGGCTTCATTGTAAGTCGTTTCAAAAGATTTGTCCAGGGTGATAAAGAGATGCTTTATGATCATCCGACTGATATCACCCTTTTCATTGTACGTATATGTATGTGATGTCATAGATGAATAGAAGATTTTTTTACTCACCAGTCCCTGATCGTTATACTCCCGTTTGATATAGTCAATCCACGTGCCGTCTTCCAGTATTTTATCGAGCACGTTATGCCCCGCTGCATCCTGATAGTGTCGGATATGTTTCTCTTTATTATTCGGCGGACTTAGCGGTTGTGTATTCAGTGTCAAATCGAGTACAGTCGGATAGTCTCCGTTCCAGTTTTGATCATACACTTCCATCATGGTCGGGGTTTTGGTACCGGCATACTCCAGTTGAAAGTCTGGTCCTGTAAGTTTGACCCTGACAACTTTTTGATCATCTTCTTTGATATCAAAGTCGATAAAAGAGCCGTAATGTTCCCAGTGCCACCCTTTATCC
>JALWRO010000209.1 GCA_027080605.1 Campylobacterales bacterium | reverse complement strand
CATACTCTGCTTTGAGTTGCTCAGGTGACATTTTTGCCATTTTGAGCTTCGCTGCGGAAGTATATTTTTTGTTTGGATCTTTGACCAGCAGGTAACCCATCATCTCAAGGTGCAGTGCTGAACAGAATTCAGTACAGTAGTAAGGGAATACACCCTCATGATCTGCTTTGAATGTAACTGCAACAGTTTTACCCGGCTCAAGTGATGTATGAACATTGTAATCATCTACTGTGAAACCGTGTGTCTCATCTTCCGCTCTCTCCAAGTTGGTCAGGTAGAATGTAACCGTATCGCCTTTATTGACAGTAACATGTTCAGGATTGATGTGTGATCTGACCATAGTTCCGTAAACATAGACATGGTTGCCTTTTCTAACAATTTTTTCCTGTCCTGCCAGTGTTTTACCTTCATGAATTTTACCGGTAAATGCATTGGTACCCATTTTATAGCGTACGTGTGTATGCAGTTTGCTTGCTCTGATCGCGACTGCCTGGTGCGGCTCACCAAGTGGAACCGGCATATCGTAGAGCAGTTGCATTTTTTTACCGCGAATATCGATCAACTGGTGGTTTTGCGGGTGCAGAGGTCCGATCTCGTTAAATCTGTCGATAGCGAGTTTGTTCAGTGCAATGATGTAATCACCCTGAGGATCTTCGGTTTTACCTTCCATTCCGCACAAGTGACCGATGTTGTAGTTGACGTTTTGTCTGTCTTCTACTTTACAAGTCAGGTAATCCCATTTCACAACCTGAGAATCAACATAGAGTGAGGTATAGATTTCACCTTTGTCTTTCCAGTGTGGTCCATACTGGTTGTGCAGTGGTCCGAGACCCAGCTCTGCCTGACAATGTGCCGCTTTTTTCAGGTCGAGAATAGGAATACCATACGGATCTTTCCCTGCATAATCTTTGTTTTTGATCAGCTTCTGAATTTTGTCCCAGCTGTACACTGTAGCGTGTGTATCGAGTTTACCGCAGACAACGATATATTTACCGTCAGGGGAGACATCGACACCGTGTGGAGATTTTGGTTCGGGAATCAAAAAGAGTGCATTGTTTTTGACTGCTACATCAATTGGAATAACTCTTGCACCGTTGATGATTTTGACATTTTTGTCATCTTTTGCCAGTTCTGCCAGTTTTTTCCAGTTATAGACGTGTAAAAAGTCTGTATCGTTTCTGGAACATCCCGCTTCAAACGGAGGCATACCTTTTTCGATACCGCCGGTATACATCTCGGAGTTGAATGAGTTGGTAAAGCCCCATCCGAAACTTGCTTCTTTACCGGCATCGGAGAGATCCTGCATATAAGGCGGCATTTCAATAGTGAAAGATTTGTCGGGTTGAATTCTACCTTTTTCATGGTCAAATTTCCAGACTGTTACACCACCTCGATATGTCTCTTTATACTCTTCGATCGGGTGGTAGTTGTTGTCAAACGGTGCACCGTACTGGCACGCTTCGAGAATATACTCGGAGTTTGGGGTAAAAAATGCTCCACCGTGATCCGATTTGAAAACCGGGTTTACCACGATCTGTTTTGTAACAAAATCGCTCAGATCGATGACAGCGAGACGTGGATTGGCTTTATCGTTGATGACCAGCCATTTACCGTCATATTTACCGTTGGTTTCAGAAATCGCCGGGTGGTGTGTGTCACCCCAGGTGATCTTTTTACCGCGGATATTACCTTCAGCAAGTACTTTTTTGGTGTCATCGTCATAACCCCATCCTTGCCACGGTTCCGGCGTAAATACACCGATATATTTTAAAATTCTCATAGAAGGAACGCCATATACCATAATCTGTCCGGACTGTCCGCCTGAACTGAATACAATATATTTATCTCTTCCACCGCTTGGTGTATATGTTTTGGCTGCTGCAAGAAGATCTTCCTGAGAAAGACCTCTCTCTTTCATGACCTTGTCAAGTTCTGTTGCAGCATTACCAAAAGTCACACCTACCATCGTACTGATTGCAATCAGTGACAGTTTTTTTACGATTGACTTCATCGTAATACCTCCTTTATAAAATTACCTACTACGGAATGTATTATACTATTTATAAAGGGTATTTATGATTGATACAAATCAAGAAAGTCCTTTAATCACCCTTAAATTATCCTTTTTACAGAGAGGTATCGTTTAACCTTTTAAAAGAACCTGTACTATAATCTTACAAAACCTACAGGAAAGTCAATGCAATTTAAAATCGACAAAACGGACGGTACTGCAAGAGCGTGTACTATTCAGACAGCACACAGTACAATTCAGACCCCGGTCTTTATGCCGGTGGGAACCGTGGGAACGGTGAAAGCACTTGACAGTTACGATATGCTGGAGCTTTTGCAGACAGATATTATTCTGGCAAACACCTACCATCTTTATCTGCGACCGGGGGATAAAGTCGTGAAACATTTCGGCGGTTTACATGAGTTTGCAAATTATCCCAAAAGTTTTTTGACAGACAGCGGCGGTTTTCAGGCATTTTCACTTTCAAACATCTCCAAGCCCGATGAAAACGGTATCCATTTCAAGAGTCACATAGACGGTTCCGCACACTATTTTACACCGGAAAAAGTACTCGATATCCAGTACAATCTGAAAAGTGACATCATGATGATTCTCGATGATCTGATCGCACTTCCGGCAGAAAAAGAGCGGATCAAACTCTCCATAGAGAGGACAACCAGGTGGGCGAAATCTTCTATCGAATACCACAGGCAAAAACAGCAGGAGGGTATCGGAGTCGACCAAAATATCTTCGCCATCGTACAGGGTGGGACAGACAAAGCGTTTCGCAAACTTTCGGCAATACAGCTGACGGAGTTTGATTTTGACGGTTTTGCCATCGGCGGACTAAGTGTCGGTGAAGCCAATGCAGATATGTACGATACGGTGGAATATACCGTACCGTTTTTACCCGAAGATAAACCACGCTATTTGATGGGCGTGGGTACACCGGAAGACTTGATCGAAAATATCGAGAGGGGAGTGGATATGTTTGATTGCGTTATGCCGACGCGAAATGCCAGAAACGG
This sequence comes from Campylobacterales bacterium, assembly GCA_027080605.1. Classification (GTDB taxonomy): domain Bacteria; phylum Campylobacterota; class Campylobacteria; order Campylobacterales; family QNZT01; genus QNZT01. Next base: position 1,393 of record JALWRO010000209.1, on the reverse strand, counting down.
TACGCTTTTTACCTCTTTCGGCAAACTCAATATCAAAGGTGCTATACACAAACTGAGTGAAGAGCCGATTGATAGCAGCTGTACCTGTCACACCTGCAAAAATTACTCCAGAGGCTATTTGAACCATCTTTTCAGAGCCAAAGAGCTGACCTATTTCAGATTGGCTTCATTGCATAATCTGCACTACTATCTGACCCTCATGAGAGAAGTGCGCGAAGCGATTATGGCAGGGAAGTTTCAGGAATATAAGAGAGATTTTTATACCAAACGGGGACGTTGATAATCAGAGTACAGGTTTTCCCCTGTACTCCGGGTAAGATTTATTTCGCTACAGGTTTTGGAGTTTTGTCCGTAACAGCCGGAAGCTGCGGATAAACGATTTTCGGTTTCTCACCTGTCAGTGAAGTGAGGAATGTTTTGATAGACGCGACTTCTTTGTCTGTCAGTTCAGTACCGAGTTGGGTTTCACCCATAATTTTAATCGCCTCCGCCAGTGACCATACCGCACCGTTGTGGAAATAAGGAGCCGTTTCTGTGATATTTCTGAGTGTCGGTGCTTTGACCATACCGTTTTTATCCCCTTTAAAATCACCGATATTGGCATATTTATACGGTTTTGCAACAGGGAACGGCTGCATACCCCCGCCGATACCTACACCGGTATGACAACTCGCACACCCTTTGTCAATGAAAACTTTTAAACCCTCTTTCTGAGCATCTGTCAATGCAGTTGCATCACCCTGGAGGAATTTGTCGAACGGGGCAGGGGTGACCAGTGTTCTTTCAAATGCACCGATGGTATCTGCGATCTTTTTAAATGTCACTTTGTCATCACCGTAAACACTTTTAAACTCTTTGACATATGCCGGCATAGAGCTGATTCTCTCAACCGCCATCTCTTTGGTGATTGCCATTTCAGGTGCTGCTTGCATAGGACCCTGTGCCTGGTCTTCGAGATCCGGGCTTCTTCCGTCCCAGAACTGTTTGCTCATGAAGACTGCATTGTAGACTGTCGGTGAGTTGAGGTGGTGCGGGTTGGCAGTCCAGTGGTGACCGATTGCCGCCGGTACGCCGTCCACACCGCCTGTTGCCAGGTTATGGCAGGTGTTACAGCTGATCAGACCGCTTTTGGAGAGTCTTGGATCGAAGTAGAGTTTTTTACCCAGTGCTACTTTGGCATCTGTCACCGGATTTTTGGGATTGTCGATCAGTTTCATCAAGGTTGCTTTGTCTGCAGGAATAGGTGCTAAACCTGCTTTTTTTGCCGCATCGATCAATGGATCTGTTTTGGCAACAGTTGCCTTAGCCATCACGGTAGTTGTACCCAATGCGATTAATGCTGTGATACTAAAAATGATTTGTTTCATAAGTGCTCCTTTGGATTGTCATAAAT
>JALWRO010000208.1:1009-4461 GCA_027080605.1 Campylobacterales bacterium | reverse complement strand
GAATTATATTCAAAATTATTCATATTGTCAAGTTTTGAAGAACGAGGCAGTTGTTATGAAACAGCTTCAATATGCTCATAACACGCTCCGGCAATCTCCTCCATATTCATTTCATTGATTTGCAGTGTTTTGTCTTTCTCTCCGAGTGGTCCGTAATAGGCTGGGTCTGTGGCGTTGAAGAGGGCGATGGTGGGTGTCGTGGATGCGGAGGCGAGGTGCATGGGTCCTGTGTCGGCGCAGACGAAGGCGTCGAGGGCGGAGAATATTTTTGCCAGATTTCTGAGGTTTTTGGATGAGATGGTCGGCATGTCTGGTTTTAAGGGGGTCTGTCCCGGTGCGAGGATGTCGATGAAGCGGATTTGGGGTGCGATTTTTTGCATTTCATAAAGATAGTTTTTCCACCAGGTATCGGCTATTTTCTTTTCGTTTCGGGCGTCCCGGAAGAGTCCGACGACTTTTTCCCCCTCTTTTTTTGTGATCTTTTCATGAAGTGCTTTTTTGCCTTCTTCGCGCTCCTCTTCGGTCAGTGCGATGTCCAGATAGGGTCGGTAGTCGTACTGTTCTCCGGCAAATGCTTTCATCACCGCCAGTGGTTTGAGGGCTTCGTGTTTGATTGTTTCGGGCATCGGTACGACGGTATTGAACGGCAGCCAGGTGTTGGGTCTGAAGATACCGAGTTTCAGCGGTGCATGCACCAAAAAGGTGGCGATGTTGGCGCTGACGGAGCCGGATGCGGGGGAGATGATAAGGTCGTAGCGGTTTTGGTTGAGCATTTTGATGAAACGGTAAAATGCCAGCGGTTGTTTGAGCAGCGATCGGGGGACGGGATAGACTTCATGAATATTGGGCAACTTTTCGATGATCGGTTTGGTAAAAGGTGCACCGACGAGCATATCGACCTGTGCGTGGGGGAGTTTTTGCTCCAGTGCGCGGATGAGCGGCGTGGTGAAGATAATGTTGCCGATGCGGTAGTTGATGCGTATCAGCAGGATTTTGCGGATTTTCTCCGGGTCGATTTTCTCTATCTTCTGTTTCGGCGTCAAGAGTTTGCCGAGTGTGAAGTTTAGCGCACCGCGGAGTTTTCGGCGTATTTTCGAGTGGAGTGGTACGCCCATGTTACGCCTCCTTCTGTGTGAGTCCGTGCAGATGCTTGAACTCTTCACAGCTTTGTAACAGTGCTTCATGAGATCCTTCACAGACGATTTCACCCTCTTTGAGGACGATGATTTTATCTGCGTTTTCGACGGTTTTGAGACGGTGGGCGATGATGAACATTATCTTCTCTCTGGCGATATTTTCCAGCGCTTCGGTGATCTTCTTTTCGCTTTTGGTATCCAGCGCGCTGGTCGCTTCGTCGAAGATGAAGATTTGCGGATCGCGGTAAATCGCTCGTGCGATGGCGATGCGCTGACGCTGTCCGCCGGAGAGGTTGGTGCCAAATTCGTTGATCGGCGTGTGGATACCCTGCGGCAGTTCACTGACAAATTCCCAGGCGTTTGCCTGTTTGAGGGCGTCGATCACTTTGGCTTCATCGAGCGGTTTGCCGTAGGCGACGTTTCTGGCGATGGTATCTTTGAGAATATAGACACGCTGTGTGACGATGGAGATCGACTCTCTCAGACTTTGCAAAGTGAGGTCTTTGACAGCGTGGTCGTTGAAGGTGATTTCACCGCTGTCGGGATCGTAAAAGCGCAGCAGCAGGTTGACGATGGAGCTTTTGCCGCCGCCGCTGTTGCCCACTAGCGCCACTTTTTCACCGCGTTTTGCCGTCAGGTTGATATGTTTGAGCGCAGGTTTGCCGTCGTAGGAGAGGGAGACATCTTTGAAGCGTATCTGGTCGATTGTTTCATGAAGTGTGTGTTCCCCTCCCGAAATAGCCGGTTCCCGGTCGATGATCGAAAAAATCCGTTCACTTGCCGCAACGGCATCCTGCAGCTGGTTGTAGAGTCTTGAGACGGTTTTGATCGGGGTGTAGAGCATGAAAAGCGCCGTCAGAAACGAGAAAAAGCTACCGACACTCATGTCACCCGCGATCACCTGTTTACCGCCGTAAAAGATAATCAGCGCGGCGGCGAAACTGCCGAGTATCTCCATCATGGGGCTGACCATTTCGGTGGTCCGCACCGCTTTGCGCCCCAGTTTGTTGATCTGGTGGTTCTCCTCTTTAAATTTTTGCAGTTCAAACGCTTCGACGCCGTTGGCTTTGATCATCTCGATACTGTTGAACATCTCACTCAGTCGCGCGGTCATGTCCGAGATCTTCTCCTGCAGGGTAAAGGAGAGCGCTTTCATCTTTTTGGCAAGTGTGGAGAGCGGTTTTGCGGCAAGCGGCAGAAAAATCAGCGAGAGAATCGCCATGACGGGATTGAGATAGATAATATACCCCAGCAGCATGATAATCGTCAGCGATTCCCGCAGCAGGTGGGGGATCATGTTGGAGACGACGAGTTTGATACGCTCGACATCGTTGACGGTACGGCTGATCAACTCTCCGCTGCGCTGCTTGTTGAAAAAGTCGATCTCGAAAGTGAGGATCTTTTCCAGCATCCGGTCTCTGATTCTGGTGACGATATCGAGTCCGATGTAGGAGGCGTAGTAGACCTGGAGATATTTACCGACACTTTTGAAAGTATAGATCAAAATCAGCACAAAAGGGAGCAGATAGAGCATATGTTCGTTTTTATCGATGAAGATTTTATCGAGCACGGGTTTGATGATATACGCCGAAAGTGCCGCGCCGCCGGCTGCCATAAACATCCCGGTAAAAGAGATGATAAACTCTTTTTTGTAATCTTTGAAGTAGGGGAGGAATCGGTTAAAAAAACTTTTTAAATGTCTGTTCAATCTGTCTCTGTCCTGTGTTTAGTAATATGTATTGTAACATTTTCTGGTAAATTGTGGATAAAGTATAGCTATTGTATCATAAATCATCATGAGATTCTATCAGGACCGCTTTTGAAAAAGAGATATCTGTTTTTTATTTCCCAGGATTACAGTTTTGCCGTGTTGCGACCGCTGCAGCAGGAGATCGTACGCCGGGGGGACGAGGTGAAGTGGTTTTTGTACGGTGATGAGATCACGTATGAGAAGCTTCATGAAGAGGAAGTGCGTCTTTTCACTATCGACGAAGTGATTCGCTACAATCCCCATGCCGTTTTTGTTCCGGGAAATGTCGTCCCCTCTTTCATACCGGGGTTGAAAGTGGAAGTGTTTCACGGATTGCCGGGGTTTAAAAAGAAGAAAACAGGCGAAGTGTACCATTTTATTATTCGCGGTATGTTCGATTTGTACTGCACACAGGGACCTTCATCGACGGGTAAATTTCGGCAGCTGGCAAAGAAGCACGGCTATTTCTGTGTCGAAGAGACCGGCTGGTGCAAGCTCGATCCGCTGTTTCATGAAACAGAGCGCTCCGTTGCAAACCGACAAAAGACGATTCTCTTTGCTTCGAC
>JALWRO010000208.1:0-999 GCA_027080605.1 Campylobacterales bacterium | reverse complement strand
GCGGAAGTGCTCTATCCTGTTTTGCTGGAGATGATGCAAAAGTACGATTTTCGCTGGTATGTCACCCTGCACCCGAAGATGCCGAAAGAGACTGTCGCCAGATACAAGTCGATCGATCTGCCCAATGTCACTTTTGTCGAATCGACGGAGTTGATCGAAGCGTTTCATGAAGCGGATATGATGCTGTGCGATATTTCGTCGATTGTCTATGAGTTTATGACGCAGTTAAAACCGGTTGTGACGTTTCAGAGGTATGCCGGGGATGATTCGCTTATCAACGTCGGGGAGCTGGATAAGCTGGAGGAGACGATACTCTCTGTCCTTGAAAATCCGTCGCAAAACCGTGAAGCGATCTATGCAAACGTGATGCGCTTTCACCCCTACCGGGACGGCAAATCAAGCGCCAGAGTACTGGATACGGTCGATAAAATGCTTTCGGGGGAGATGGCGCCCAAAAAGAGAAAGCCCTGGAATCTGATCCGAAACTTCAAACTGCGCCGGGAACTGGGGTACTGGAAACTGTAGCGTGCTATTTGAATCCTCTGAATAATCTGTTTCTCTCAAACGGCTTCACGGTGGGTCCCCAAAATTTGTTTCAAATTTTGACCCTTCCGCTGCAGATGTTGTTCGAGAATCAGATTATTCAGAGGATTCATTTGCCTTTGCAGTGGAGGTACTGTTTCAGGTATTTGTAAAACCTGCGGTTGGCGCTGGTCACGGCGATGGTAAATCCGACCCAGCCGTCCCGGAAATAGCCCCGTAAAAAGTAACTCTGAAAAAATGCAAATGTCGATTTCATGATGACGACCGGATAGAAACAGGTTTTTTTGCCTTCTGCGCCGAGGTCGGTGTATTTGATGAGTTTGGTCAGTGTCTGGTTGATGTCGGTGACGTTGAGATGTTTAAAACCGGTTTTCAGTTTGATCAAAACGGCATCTTCAGGGACGATCACCTTTTCATGCACCAGATTTTCGTTAAATCCGGTCACTTTTTTGTTGT
>JALWRO010000207.1 GCA_027080605.1 Campylobacterales bacterium | reverse complement strand
ACAGTCGGCTTGTTCCAGATTGAATCGGAGGGTATGCAGAGTCTGAATGAACGGCTCAAACCGACCAACTTTGAAGATATTATCGCGGTTTTGGCACTCTACCGACCGGGACCGATGGAGTCCGGAATGCTCGATGACTTCATCGACAGGAAACACGGACGCGCGCAGATTACCTATATGTTCCCGGAACTTGAACCGATACTGAAACCTACCTACGGGGTCATTGTCTATCAGGAACAGGTTATGCAGATCGTACAGACGATCGGTGGTTTCAGCCTTGGCGGGGCGGATGTCGTACGTCGTGCGATGGGTAAGAAGATCAAAGAGGAGATGGACAGGCTCAAGAGTGAGTTTGCCGACGGTGCGGAGAAAAAAGGGTTCAACAGAGCCAAAGCGGAAGAGCTGTTCGATTTGATCGTCAAGTTTGCAGGATACGGTTTTAACAAATCCCACTCCGCAGCCTATGCGATGGTTACTTTTGAAACAGCCTATCTCAAAGCCTACTATCCGCAGGAGTTTATGGCAGCCTTGCTGACCTCCGAAGCGGACAATACCGACAAAGTCGTCAAGTATGTCGATGAGGTGAAACGACTGGGGCTGGATCTCCTGCCGCCGTCAATTATGCACTCTATGATTGAGTTCAGTCCGTCAGATCATGACGGTACGCCGGCTATTCTTTTTGGACTGGGCGCTGTCAAAGGTGTCGGTGCCAAAGCGATCGAATCGATTCTCGAAGCGAGAGATGAAAAACCGTTTGCCGATTTGAGTGATTTTATGGCGCGCATCGACAGCTCCAAGGTGAACAAACGTGTCCTCGAAGCACTGATCAAATCCGGGGCGATGGACAGCTTCGGCTATTCCAGACGTACACTGCTGGAAAACATCGAAAAGATCGTTTCCGTCGGGGCGGAAGCGGCGCGTGCGAAAAAGATGGCGGAAAACTCTCTTTTCGGCGATGCGGAAGAGATGGTCAGAATCGACATAGAGCTTGAAAACCTTCCCGAATATGAAAATAAAAATATTCTCCAGCTCGAAAAAGAGACCCTGGGCTTTTACGTCTCCGGCCACCCGCTGGATGAGTTCCGCGAAGAGATAGAGCAGATGGAGTACACCCTCTCGTCTCAGATTGATGAACTTGGCGACGGTTCCAAAACACTCTTTGTCGGTAAAATCGAAGGCATCGAAACCAGAATCAGCAAAAAGGGTAATAAATTCGGCATCGTCAACCTGATGGACTTTCATGGAAATATTGAGATTATGGTTTTTGAAAAGACTCTGGTCGAAATCGCCATGATGGATCAAAACCGCCCGGTCTGTTTCAAGGTCGCTATCAGCAAAGATGACCAGTTTACCCGTATGAAAGTACTCAAAGTATTGCCGCTGGAAGATGCAAAAAAAGAGAAAGTCGATGTCAAAAAGCAGATGGCACCGATCAACCGCGACCCGATCTACGTTAAAGTGGAAGTAGGCAACGATCCCGATATTTTGCACAGACTGCACCAGCTGGTCACCGAGTACCCCGGCAGCAGACCGCTAAAACTGATCCTCTCCTCCAAACTGCAGGATGTCGTGATAGAATCGAAAATATCGGTAAACGAGATGATAGTGGAAAAACTGGAGAGTTTTACGGCAATCAAAGTAGCTGCATAATATAATAATAAGAGAGGCTCGAAAAGAGCCTTCGGGAATGTAGTAGGATTGTGAATGTGTAAAAAAGGAGGCTCTTCTGTTTGTTCCCGAAGGCTGCAGTTCTAAATTTCAAAGGTTGAGAAAAAAACTTACTGTTTCACTCTCTATCTTGGATACAAGGCAAAGGAGGCGAAATCCTCATATCCTTGATACGGTGTAATTATGACACCAAACCATTAACGAAATGTAAGCAGTAACTGAAAAATAGCTTAAAAAGAGAAAATTTCTCTGAAAAATGCTTTGGTCTCTTCATGAATCGGGTGCGGTTTGCCGTCCTGACACAGATTTACCAGCAAAACTTTCATCTCAAAAAGCAGGTCGTCGTCCCTGTAAATCTGATGAAACAAACTGAAACTGGTGTGCTTCAGTTTCAAAATCTCTGTTTTGACCTCCAGCAAATCTCCCAGATAAGCCGGTTTGACATAGTTCGCTTCGATGTTTTTGATAGCAAAATGACATCCGTCCTGTGTCGGAGACTTTCCATGAGAGAAGAAATATTCACTTCTTGTCATCTCACAAAAATCGAGATATCGCGAATGGTACACAATACCCCCGCAGTCGGTATCTTTGTAGTAGACACGTATTTTCATGAACAACTCCTTTTTTGTTTTATTATTGTATCAGGTGATTTATCTGAAGATGCTTGACGGATAGTGATTGACATTTCTATGTATTTGTTATACAATATGTTATACAATTACAGAGGAGGTATCAGATGATAGCGGTAAGACTTCCCAAAGAGCTGGAAGAGGAACTGAATCGTTTGAGTAAGAAACACAACCTTACCAAAACGGATATTGTCAAAGAGGCGTTGAAACTTTTTTTTCAGGCGGAGAAAAACAAGGCGCAAAAAACGCCTTATGAACTGGGAGAAGCACTGTTTGGAAAATATGCCAGTGGTCAGGAGAATCTGTCTGTAACCTATAAAGAGAGACTCAAAGGCAAGCTGCGTGAGAAATACAACACTCGTCGATAGCGGACCACTAATCGCTCTTTTTGACAGAGGAGATCAATATCATAAACGGGTAAAAGCATTTTTAAAAACGTATGACGGCAAGTTGCTGACTACCTGGTCAGTGTTGACAGAAGTGTCGCATATGCTTGACTTCAATCTTCAGGCGCAGCTTGATTTTCTGCGATGGGTAGAACTTGGAGGTGTGTATCTTTACGAAATTTCACAAAAAGAGTTGATCGATATCATAGAGATGATGCAAAAATATAGCAATATCCCAATGGATCTTGCCGATGCGTCACTGATGTACATTGCACACAAAGAAGGGATTAAAACGATCGTTAGCATCGACAGCGACTTCGATATCTACAGAACCCTCAAAAACGGATTTTTGGAGAATTTGTTACGGAGTAACTGATATTTTAACGGTGGTAATACAATAGATTATGAAAGAACAGATAAAACAAGCCAGACAATGGAGACAGGAATCAGATGCGGTTTTAATCACTGCCGGTGCAGGGATGGGTGTTGACAGCGGTCTGCCTGATTTTAGAGGTAAAGAGGGGTTTTGGAATGCTTATCCCATCGCTAAAAAACTCAATCTTGGTTTTGAAGATATGGCAAATCCCAGATGGTTTAGTACAAATCCAAAGCTTGCCTGGGCATTTTACGGACACAGGTTGAATCTGTACAGAAAAACGGTTCCTCATGAAGGCTTTCAACTCTTGCTTGCGTTGGTAAAACGTAAACATGAAGAGTACTTCATATTTACCTCCAATGTCGACGGGCAGTTTCAAAAAGCCGGGTTTGATGCAAAAAAGATTTATGAAGTCCACGGAAGTATTCACCATTTTCAATGTGCCAATAATTGCCAGGATGATATATGGGAAGCCGATACGAAGGATATTGAGATAGATATGGAGAAATTTGAAGCGCTTACCATACCAAAGTGTAAAAATTGCGGTGGAATTGCCAGACCGAATATCCTGATGTTCGGAGACTGGCACTGGAACGCAAGGAGATCAGAGGAGCAAAACCATCACTTTAACGTCTGGTTACAATCGATAACAGAAGCGCATAAAAAACTGGCAATCATCGAAATAGGTGCCGGCACTGCCGTTCCGACTGTAAGAATAACAGGAGAAAATATTGCGAAGGCATATGACAACGCCAAACTCATCAGGATCAACCCAAGAGATTATGAGATAGATAGAAAACTTGGCTTCAGCATCCCTTATGGTGGGCTTGAAGGGCTGAAACAGAATCTGCAATAGTTTTAGAAAAATAAAACAACTATGAAATTGAAATTAATCTCAATATAAGAGTGGTATAAGTAAAATAATTTGTGAAATAATATTATAAGGAGAATATTTTGAAAAAAGTTATTTTTACTATCTTTACAACAGCAGCATTTGTTACAATGGTTCAGGCGGGTTCTTTGACGGACATGGCAACCAGTATGGTTAAAGAAAAAGCAGAGAAAAAGGTACAGGCAAAAGCAACTGAAATGGCAACTGAACAAGCCAAAAAATCACTTACTGACGGTTCTTTGAAAGAGAAAGCCATCAAAAAAGCGACAGAAGTTGCCGACGAACACACAGGCGGTAAAGCTTCCAAAGCAGTTGAAACGGTTAAATCACTGACAAAATAATCACACTTCTTGTCACGCCTGCAGTGTCGGGTGTGATACTTTATTTTAGGCAAGCATCCCAAACCTCCCCAAATGCCTTCACCGCTTCATAAATCTCCGCCTCCGAAAAACCTCCAAATCCCATCCGAAGTGCTTCGAAATCACCTCCGGATCGCTCTTTGGCGAAGTAGAGTTTG
>JALWRO010000206.1 GCA_027080605.1 Campylobacterales bacterium | reverse complement strand
CTGTATGCCGTCAAACGCTTCCAGACCGGAGAGGGTGCTGTAGGTTTTGTTGATTTTATCGAGTGAGTAGCGCTCGTTGCTGTGGAAGAGCAGTCTGGATCGTATCACTTTTTTTGAAATCCCTTTGGGCGGATGGATATTGATCAGTCCGAAAAAACAGGGCATATTGTGCTGGAGTTTGAAATAGAGATCGGCAACATTTTTTTTGATATCGACATAGGCTTTGGCATCGAGATTGTAGTTGCAGTACCCTTTTTTGAGCATCGCTTCTCTGATTGCTTTTTTGGTGTCGATGAAGCTGTTTGTGCGGAAACGCTCTCCCCGGTGCAAGGTGATAAGTTGTTTGATCGGATAATCGCTTTTTATTTTGATATAGCGTACAATGACGGGTTTGCCTTCATGAATTGTAAAACGCACGGTACGGTTGTGCTCTTTTTTATCGATTTTGACGTGGTAAAAACCTTCCGATATGTAAAAATTGGAGAGAGATTCCTGCAGGGAGTTGATAATTTTGGGATTGACAGAGGCTGTTTTGGGTTTCCAGAATTCATACCATGCCGGAAGTTCCAGACCTATGTTTTCAAAAATAGCAGCTTTTGAAAATGTTTTGTTTCCGCTTATCTTGACATAGACAAAACGGGGTTCCGCGGACAGCAGGAGGGGAAAGAGTAACAGTAACATGACTATTCCCCGTTTCAATGTCGCACTCCTCTGTTTTATATCACAAAAGTTAAATATTTTATATGGATTATAGCGAATTTATATTAGATGCGACCTATAGTCCGATATTGATCCAGGTGGTGTGAATGGTGTGGTTTTGACTGACATAGTAGTGGTTTTCGACGTCAATGTCGACGTAATAGTCATCTATGGGTATGACAGTGAGGGTTACATGTGCATTGGAGATTTCAAAACGCCCTCTTCGGGGATTTTGGTCACCGTAGCCTTCCATCGCGTCGCGTGTGGTAAATGTCAGATGACCAAGGTAGCTGTTGTAGAGCGTACCGCTGTATTCATAGGTATAGGCGGTAGTGGCGGTATCGATGGTATAGTGCAGTACGATATTGCTAAAGATATCCTGATCGTACCGGTCACGGTTATCAATCACCAGCCGGTTGGAAGAGAAGATTAGTTTGAGTTCATGACGTTCATAATCTTCATCGTAATGTACGCCCATTGTTCCGTCGATACGAAGCGTACCGTAGCGGGAGTAGAGATGAGTGTCGTAATAGTCGATCGTGAAATCGAGCAGTTTGCTGCGGTAATCTTCGATATTTTGGTTATAGTGTATATCGATCGAACCGTCCAGCCGGCTTTGGTCATAATAGAGCGGGGTATAGCTGCAGTCGTCATATTCGATATGTAGCAGATCTCCGGTGGTGAGTGTCAGCGATACAGTACCGTCGGAGAGTGTAAAGGTGACATAGCCGCCGTCATTGCAAGGGACTCTGTCATGAAGATATCGGCTTCGGTTAGTAATGATCTTTTCGAGTCCGTCGGAGGTGACGACGCCTGCGCGGTTGATGCTGTTTTGTGAAAGGAGAACTTTGCGTACGATTTTTTTGACTTCGTAGTCACTGAGATCGTTTCGGTAGTCGAGTGAGTCATCGACAATGATACATCCGGCAAAGAGTGTCAGTACAAAGACAATGGTGGAAGCGATCATTGCGCGTTTCATGAAGTCTCCTTTCACAATTTTCTATTTATAGAAATTATAAACGAAAATCGTGAAAGGATTGTGGTATTATCCGGGACAGACGACCCCTGCACCGTAGTCGTAGACGAGTGATATGCCGATGGCATAGGCGTAGATCAGTATTAGCATGGCGATGGAGAACAGGGTGCCGAAGATGTAGCGCAGCGGATCTTTTTTGACGAGGAGGGAGATGATTTTGATAAATGTCAGAAGGATAAATCCTACGGCGATGTATGTTCCGAGTGCCTGGTGTGCGTCGTAGAGTCCTCTTCCTTCGACAGAGAGTGCCTGTCTGACGTCGTTGCCTTCAGCGAGTCCGGTGAGATAGGCGGCGATGATGAAAAATGCGCCGATGAAAAAGAGGAGGTTGGAGACTTTGAAATAGGCTTTGCTGCTGGCTTCATCTGCTTGTGTGAGGATGCTGATGAAGTGCAGAAAGAGTGCGATGATGGGTAAAACGATTGCAAAGTCGACGACGTAGGGGTGGTAAAATCCGAAATCGAAAATGGAGCTGTTCATTTTATTGTAAATGATAGTCTCAATGTGTGAAAGTGCCATAATACGATCCTTAAATAATATTATGAAATAGTATGTCAAAGGCTCTTAAAAGCCTGACAAAAATATAGGTTAATTGTTTTTTTTATATAATATTTAACCAAAATCAGGCTTTTTATAAACTACTCCTTCGAGGGCAAATCCTCCCGTTGGTCTGAGCCTCTCGTCGCAGTTTATAAAAAGCCTGATTTCAGCAAGGATATGTTTACTAAAAATAAAAAAGGAAAAATTTGAGAGCATTAATCAGTGTCAGTGATAAAAGCGGTGTGGTGGAGTTTGCAAAGGAGTTGGAAAAACTCGGTTTTGAGATTGTCTCTACGGGTGGGACCTATAAACTTCTTAAAGAAAACGGTGTCGATGCGGTGGAGATCAGTGAAGTGACCAAATTTCCGGAGATGTTTGACGGGCGTGTGAAGACACTCAACCCGTTGATTCACGGGGGAATTTTACACCGAAGAGATTTGCCGGAGCATGTGGAGACAGCCAAAGAACACGGTATTACCGGGATCGATCTGGTTTGTGTCAACCTCTATCCGTTCAAAGAGACGATTGCCAAAACCGATGATTTTGATGAGATTATTGAAAATATCGATATCGGCGGTCCGGCGATGGTCAGAAGTGCGGCGAAGAATTTTGCCGATGTGTTGATTGTAACCGATACGGCAGATTTCGATGAAGTGATCGATCGGCTGAAAAATGGAGAAAACACGTTTGAATTTCGCAGGGATTTGATGATCAAAGCGTATGAGCATACCGCGGCATATGATGCGATGATTGCCAACTACATGAACCGCAGGTTTAACGGCGGGTTCGGTGCGAAGCAGTTTATTGTCGGATCCAAAGTATTCGACACCCGTTACGGTGAAAATCCGCATCAGAAAGGGGCGCTTTATGAGTTTGAGGATTTCTTTACGAAACACTTCAAAACGCTCAAGGGAGAGGCGAGTTTCAATAATATGACTGATATCAACGGCGCATTGAAGATTGCCGCCTCTTTCGGGAAAGCGCCGGCGGTGTCGATTATCAAACATGCCAATCCGTGTGGTTTTGCGATTTGCGACAACCTGTATGACAGTTATGTCGAAGCGCTGAAATGCGATCCGATCTCCGCTTTCGGCGGTGTTGTGGCGATCAACGGAACACTCGATGAAAAACTGGCACAGAAGATCAATGAGATCTTTACCGAAGTGATTATTGCGGCAAATGTCGATGAAGCGGCGCTGAAAGTGTTTGAAAATAAAAAACGGATCAAAATCTTTACACAGGAGAGCGACTATCTGACTCTTTCTAATGATCCGTACGATTTTAAACATATCGACGGCGGGTTTGTCTATCAGGAGAGTGACAAAGTGCGTGACGAGGAAGTCAAAAATGCCAGACAGGTTTCACAAAAAGCGGCGACTGAGCGGGAGATGAAAGACCTTGAAATTGCCTGGAAAGTTGCTGCTCTGACCAAATCAAACTGCGTGGTTTACGTCAAAAACGGTGCGATGGTAGCAATCGGTATGGGCATGACAAGCCGTGTCGATGCCGCCAAATGTGCGCTTGAAAAAGCCAGAGAGAGCGGTCTGGACGTGACCGGTTCGGCAATGGCGAGTGAAGCGTTTTTCCCGTTCAGAGATTCGATTGATGCGGCGGCAAAAGCGGGTGTGAGTGCGGTCATAGAACCGGGCGGCAGTATCCGTGACGACGAAGTGATTGCAGCAGCAGATGAGCACGGCATGAGTCTCTACTTCAGCGAAGTACGACACTTTTTACATTAACCTTCAAAGTTTTCTCTAAAAACCGATACTACTAATAATTATTATATCAGGAGTATCGAAATGAAAACAGGCACTATATTTCTCCCGGGGCTGATATTGGGGCTTGCCGCTTTTTTTATCGGTTGCGGGGATGATGTTACAAATGCTACCCCACTTGGGCATCACGCCAAAATTTCACAGCAGCACGATTTTGATCCTGCATTGCTAAACTGGGAAGTGGATAACAGTGAAGGGTTGCATATACACACAGATAACCGGTTTATTTATCTGCAGTTCGATCACACGGCAGCTGGTGAAAAGATCAAAAATATTCAGTTTATCATTGATATCGACAACAATCATACCACCGGAAATGCGCAGGAAAACGGGGCGGATTATATTGTCGAAAACGGCTATCTCTACCAGTCAAAGAGCAGGGATACGTGGGACTGGAAAGAGATCGGTAAAGTCAAAAGTAGCGTAGAAGGGCTTGTTGATAC
>JALWRO010000205.1 GCA_027080605.1 Campylobacterales bacterium | reverse complement strand
GCGTATTATAAGTACGGGAATTTATTATGAATAAAACCATCACAATCGCCCACGGCAACGGCGGGGCGGAGAATCATGAACTGATCACCAGGATATTTTACAAACATTTCAAAAACGAGATACTGGAGCGAAGCGAAGATGCGGCGGTGCTGGAGCTGGGCGCCAAAACGGCGATGACGACTGACAGTTTCACGGTGTCGCCGCTCTTTTTTCCCGGCGGGGATATCGGTAAACTGGCGGTGTGTGGTACCTGCAACGATCTTGCGATGATGGGTGCGAAGCCGAAGTTTTTGACATGTTCGGTCATTATCGAAGAGGGCTTCGGGTCAAGAGATCTCGAAAAGATCGCGCGTAGCATGAAAAAAGAGCTTGTCGTAAACGGTGCCGTGATTGTCAGCGGCGATACGAAAGTGGTTCCCAAAGGAAGCGTCG
This sequence comes from Campylobacterales bacterium, assembly GCA_027080605.1. Classification (GTDB taxonomy): domain Bacteria; phylum Campylobacterota; class Campylobacteria; order Campylobacterales; family QNZT01; genus QNZT01. The sequence goes on along the minus strand of JALWRO010000205.1, from coordinate 4,066 downwards.
ATCAGCTCTTTATCAATACGACCGGTGTCGGTGAGATAGTGTATGAGGGCATCTCCGCGCACAATCTTAAAGAGGAAATGGCGATACTGGTCAGTCGCGATGTCGGGGCGCACGGTGCGACGATCTTTGCGGCGCGTGAGGGGATTGCTTTGGAGAGTACACTGGAGACAGATTGCACATCGCTTTACCCGGAAGTACAGGCGCTTATCGATGCCGGGGTACGCATCGCCGCGATGCGTGATGCGACTCGTGGCGGCGTGGCGGCGGTGCTGAACGAGTGGGCGAGTGCATCGGATGTTTGCATCGAGATCGAGGAGGAGAAGATACCGGTGCAGGAGCAGGTACAGGGTATTTGTGAACTGCTCGGGTTTGAAGCGGCGATGCTGGCAAACGAAGGTACCTTTTTGGCGGCAGTAGCCGCGGAAGATGCCGATAAAGCGCTGGGAGTGATGCGAAGTGCGCATGAAACTGCGGAAATTATCGGCACCGTCACCACTGCACACCCCGGGCGTGTGATCCTCAACTCTTCATGGGGAACCAAACGCTTTTTGGACTTGCCGAGCGGAGAGTTGTTGCCGCGGATTTGCTAAGTGGAAGGATCAATGACCATCCTTTTATTGTGCACCACCTTCAACTCCCTCACGCAGGCAGTTTATGTCCGGCTCAAAGATATGGGGTATCGGGTGCAGGTGCTCTACGCGGTTGATATCGAAAAAATTCCCGATTTTACATTAGATCTGATTCTTGCCCCTTTTTTGAAAACCTATCTGCCTGAAACAATCTGGAAAAACTATCCTGTTTTTATCTTTCACCCGGGTTCGAGGGGTGATCGTGGTCCAAACGGTGTGGAACACGGGCTGGAGCATGAGAAGTGGGGTGGTGTCTGGCTGAAGGCGAATGAAATGTACGACGGCGGGGATATTTACGCGGAGGTGACGTTTGCGGTGCGGGATACCTACAAAGCCTCGCTCTATCGACAGGAGATCACCAAAGCGGCGGTTGCGGGGCTGGAGCAACTCTTTGCCAATATTGCAAACGATCGATCTGTGCCGCAACTGTTGCAGCCGCTTCATGAACGCTTTACACAGGAAAAACGCCAAATCGACTGGCTTCATGACACAACCGATACGATTTTGAAAAAGATTTATCAGGCAGACTCCTTTCCGGGTGTCAGAGATGAGATTTTGGGTGTAACGTGCTATCTTTTCGGCGGCTGGAGAGAGGAGAAGTTCAGGGGTGAACCTAAAGAGATTTTGGCAAAGCGTGACGGGGCGATCTGTCTGGGGACGAAGGACGGTGCGGTTTGGATCAGCCATCTCAAAGAGCCGGGCGGTTTCAAGCTTCCCGCCACTTACGTGCTCAAAGAACGGCTCAAAGGGGTCAAAGAGGATCGCTTGCCGCTGCTTTTTGACAAATCGTACGCTACTTTTTACGAAACGAGTGTCGAGATGCGCGATGAGGTGGCGTATTTGTGTTTCAATTTTCACAACGGGGCAATGAGTGCGGCGCAGTGTATCCGGCTCAAGTATGCGGTCGAGTATCTCAAAGAGCAGTGTAAGGTACTGGTTTTGGTGGGTGGAATGGACTTTTTCAGCAACGGAATTCATCTCAACATCCTCGAAGATAGTCAAAAACAGGGTGAAGACGGCTGGGCGAATATCAACGCCATGAATGATCTGATCCGATCGATCCTCTTTGCCGATGAGATCGTCACGGTGGCGAGTTTGGCACGAAATGCCGGTGCGGGCGGGGTCTTTCTGGCGCTGGCGTGCGACTTTGTGGTGGCAAGAGAGGGCGTGGTACTGAACCCGCACTACAAAACACTGGGACTCACCGGAAGTGAATACCACACCTATACCCTGCCCAAAAGAGTGGGAGAAGAAAAGGCTCATGAACTTCTTGAAGCCTGCCTGCCGATATCGGCAATCGAAGCGCAGAAAATCGGGATGGTCGATGCGGTGTTTTCGGATGAGGATTACTACGAAAAGCTTCATGCATTTGTACTGGAAAAATATGACGACGATTTCATCTGGGAGAAGCAGGAGTTTCTGGAAGAAAACGCTGAAAAGATTGAAGTGCTCAAAGAGGAGGAGATACGCATCATGCACCCGCAATTCTGGGAACCGGATAGTCTGTTTCATCGATTGAGAAAAGAGTTTGTCTATAAAACCTGCCTGGGAAGCACGCCGGAAAGATTCTTCAAAACTTATTAAAAAATCTAAAACTATTTTGAAATTCACATACAGTTCATATTCCTATACTACCCTTAATATTTTAAATTCAATTTTCATGGAGTATCGGTTTGCAAAAAAAGTACCTCTCACTGATGACACTTCTCCTGTTGCAGAGTTCTCTGGGGGCGACCTCACTCTCTGAACTGGTTGAGAGTGGACTCAAACACAATTCGGTGATGCAAAAGAGCGACCTTCAAACAGAACTCATGAAGGCAAAGCGAAAAGAGAGTCATCGTAAGCAGTTCGGTGAGGTGGATGTGGTCGGTTCCTATACCCACTATAATCTGCCAAGGACTCTGGCGCCGATTGTCCCCTCCGCACTCTCTCCCGGATCTTCTGTCGATACGACTCAGGATCTCTTTACGACGGGGATTCAATACACCGTACCTCTCTTTACCGGCGGGGCGCTGGAGCAGCAGGTGAAGATCGATGAGATTGCGGAGCAGATGAGTCACAGCAAGAAAAAGCTGAGTCGTGAAGAACTCATTTACAATATCCGCTCACTCTATCTCTCCGCTTTGTCTTTGCAGGAGCTGGAAACAGCGCAAGAGCACTATGTGCATGCTTTACAAAAACTCAAAGCGAAGATTCAATCCGCAGTCTCATTAGGCAAAAAAGCCAAAATCGATCTCCTGAAGGTCAACAACGACCTCGTTCAGGCCCGGGGAAATGTCGCCAAAACCCAAAGTGCCCTGGCGATGCTCAAAAGCAATCTGGCGGCGATCACGCACTACAAAAAGATTGGTCGTCTTGAAGCGTTGGAGGTGAAACCGACAAGTCGAAATGTCTCGATCGAACAGGTCAATTTCAACAAACTGGAGCGATTTAAGCTACAGGATATGGAGATCGAAAAGGGCAAAAGGGTGGAGAAGAGAGCCAAAGCTTCTCAAAAACCGCAAGTCAAACTTGCTGCCTATGCGGGGTACAATTACGACCTGGATCAAAGAGATCCGTTCGAGAAAGAGAGCCTCTGGCAAATTGCCCTCAATTTCAAATGGAATATTTTTGATTTCGGCGCTGCATCGGCAAAGATAGAGCAGGCAAAGATCGCCGAACTTCAGGCTTTGGTACAAAGAAAATCTACCGACGAGGGATTTCGAAAACTCTTTACCAAAGCAAAAAGCGAGATCGAAAGCGCCTATGCCGATTATCGGGCGGCTGCATCACAATACAACCTGTTGCAGGAGACGCAAAAGATCGAAGAGGCGCGGTACGATACAGGTGTTTCAACACTCAATGATCTGCTTTTCGCAAAGTCCAAAACCGACCTTGCCCATGCCCAAATGATCCAAAGCAAATATCGTTACCAAAACGGTGTCTTTTACCTGGAGTATTTACTGGAAAGAGGAGAGAAATAGATGAAGAAGATCGTAATCATTATAGTAAGCATCGCTGTCATAGCGGGGGTTTTATATAAAGGCAAATCTCTGATGCAAAAGAGAAAACAGGAGATTGCAAATGAACCGACTCCGCAAACCAAAAACCTGAGTGTCTCGCTGACACACGCCACACATGAAAAGATGCAGGCGCGTCAAAGTTATCTGGCGACGCTTTTGTCCGAAAAGAGCGTACAGATCTCTACCAAGATGGCGGGGTATATCGAAAAGATCTATGTCAATGAGTCACAGCAAGTCTCCAAAGGCACCCTTCTGGCAACGATCGATGAGCGTGACATCAATGCCAATATCGATCTGCTGCGTACGACGCTTGCACAGCAGAAAAATGATCTGGCGCTGGCAAAACGGATCTATCAGCGAAATAAAAAGCTCTATGAAGTCGGCGGCCTGGCGAAGGAGCAACTGGAGACATCGAGGGTTGTGATGCAGGGAAAA
>JALWRO010000204.1 GCA_027080605.1 Campylobacterales bacterium | reverse complement strand
ATGCACCCGTCAATCGATAAAGTTTCGCCAGATTGTTGTAACCTGCCGCAGCATCAGGATGCTTCTCTCCCAGCATCTTTTCCCATATCTCCAGCGCTTTTTCGTACAACGGCAGCGCCTGTTCATACGCACCCATCGATTCATATAGTCCCGCCAAATTGTTGTAACTTGCCGCGGTAGTCGGATGACTCTTTCCCAGCTTCTTCTCTTTTATCTTCAGCGCTTTTTCGTACAACGGCAACGCTTGTTCGTACGCACCCGTCAATTCATATAATCCCGCCAGATTGTTGTAACTTATCGCAGTACTCAAATGTTTCTTCCCTCGTACCTCTTCATTTATCTTCAGCGCTTTCTCATACAACGGTAGAGCCTGTTCATACGCACCCATCGATTCATATAGTCCCGCTAAATTGCCGTAATTTATCGTGGTACTCAGATGCTTCTCTCCCAATACCTCCTCTCTTATCTTCAGCGCTTTTTCGTACAACGGCAACGCCTGTTCGTATGCGCCTAAATGGCGATAAATGTTCGCCAAATCTCCATAAAATTGCCCTGTCACTTCATTTTCATCACCTGTTTTCGCCAACACGGCAACCATCGATTCAAAATAGTGCAGATCTTCTTTGATATTCACCGCGGTTTGCGGATTTGCACTGTTTTTTATCAGCCTGTTCAAAAAGGTGATTTGAGGTTCGATCTCTGTAAAGACGGGCGGGTTGGTATCTAAAATATACTCTTTGATCATCTGGTGCAGTTTGAATGTATCATCTGTTTTGATCAACCAGCCGCGATTGGCAAGGAAGTTGAGCTTGCCCATGACCCTTTCCGTCGCCAGATACTCTTTTAAAAACGCTTTGTCGATGGAAACGGAGGGGAGTGTGGCGAGTTTTTTGAGCAAAAGGATGTACGTTTCATCGAGCGTTTGCAAGGAGAAGAGTTCATGAAGGTGCTTTCCGAGCGTTATTTCATCGCCGCTCTCCTGATCGGTCAAAACGATCTTCGTCAATTCACCGTTTTCAAATTTGCGTACCAACGCTTCGAGATCATACCCTTCCACCGCAACCATTTTGGCGATCCGGTCTATAAACAGTGTATGGTAGTCGATATATTTCAGGAGTTTATCCACCAGATCGTTCTGTTCTGTCTTACAATGTTTCAGAAAAAGTTCCCGTGCCTCTTCGGGTGAAAGGGTTTCCAGACGATAATGGGGAATATCCGGCAATTTGTCCCGCGATGTCATCAATATCTTGTATCCGTTATGGCCGAGGCTCAATATGTCTTGCAGTACATCTTTATCGGCTGCTTTGATATCGTCGAGGACAAGTAACTTCGTGCCTTCCAGATTTTGCAGTTTTTGCAACGCTTCGGCAAAAGCATCTTCCCTCTTTTCCGATTCGATCTTCAGAGCGCTTTGCAGCGACGAGACAAAATCGTCCCTGAAATCTCCCGAAATTTCGATGAAAGCGATATGGTCGAAATGTTCCGTCTGCATCGCGCAATAGTATCCGGCAAGCAACGACTTCCCGATACCACCTATCCCGTTCACCAAAAGCAAAGCATCCGATGATGCCAGCTTCGTATCGATCTCTTTCAGCTCCTTTTCCCGCCCTGTGAAAGAGGGATATTTCGCACCGATTTTCGGGGTGAGGATTTTAGGGGGATTACTCACGGAATCAGATGCACCAATCGTTCCGCCGTGCATATGTTCAACATAGACTTTGCTTTGAATCTCTCTGGGCATTAGACTTCCTAACTGATGTTGATCGTGCCACCGTGCATATTTTCAATATATGCCTTGGTATTGATGATTCTGTCAATCTTCACGCGGTTTGAAAAGTACTTCTTAAACTCCTTTTCCCGCTTTTTCCCATCTTCGATCTCCCTGATCTCTTCGGGAGTCTCTTCGACAGCCGTTTCGATCAACGCAACCTGTTCATCGGTAAATTTATACCCCGTCTGTGCTTCGATATACTTTCTCAAAACAAACTCTTCCGCTTTCTCTTTCAGAAAATCCACATCACCTTTGAACAGATCCCAGGCGACATTCGACAAAACTGTTGCGGTCAATGCACTATCCATCTGTACTCCTTCGATACATACTTTATGAAGTATATCATAAATATTTTTTATTGATTTAAAATAATATAATATTTTAAAGTTTTGAAGGTATCTTCTTCCCCTCAGTGCCATTAAGTTAAGAGATCTTTTCGGAAGTGTTGCTTTAGCTACACCGATATTTGATGAGACTAAAGTCTCATTTCCAAAAAAGAGATGATTCTTAATTTATCAGCATTCCGGTTCGAGAATAGCTCCCTTTTTATGATTGACATCTCCCCGGAAAATCGCTATAATAATACTAAAGTATTATAAGGAGTTTCGATGGGTACTTTAGTAAAGGAAACAACAAGTATGAAACTGGATGTAGAAGCAAAAGAGAAAGCTAAAGAGATATTTAAAGAGCTTGGTATTACTATGGGTGAAGCTGTTAATATCTTTTTAAATCAAGTAGCTCTGCATAAAGGTTTGCCTTTTGAGGTCAAAATACCAAATGAAGAGACTAAAAAAGCCATAGAAGATGCACGTAAAGGTATTAATATGGAATCAACTTCTATAGAGGAGATGAAAGCAGAACATGAGCATATGAAAAATGCTTAAGGTCAAACGCCACAAACTTTTTATAAAAGATCTTAGAAATGCAAAGCTAAGTGATCAACATTTTGCAAAATTCATCCTCTATCTCTCAAAATTGATTGAAGAAAAACCTCTGCCGGAGGAGGCTTTGGATCACGCACTCAAAGGGGAATATCAAGATTGTCGAGAGTTCCATGTCAGCGGGGATTTATTGGTGATCTATTTAATAGCAGACAATACACTAAATCTCATTCGTATCGGTTCACACTCTCAACTTTTCAAATAAGATTAAAACTATTAAAAAGTGTTAATGTTTTTTTGCCTGCATCAGTTGCCTTGACTAGACAACTGATGTATGTTATAATACACATATAAAAATACATACTTTTACAGGAGTATTTATGTCCGTAAGAAAAAACTTTACTATGCCCGAACATGTTGCCGAAGATTTAGAATATCTTGCCAAAAAACTTGACAAAAAACAGAGTCAGGTCATACAAGATCTCATAGAAGAAAAAGTAGCAGATTATAAGTTGGAAGAGAAGTTGGCTGCTGCCGAGAAATTGTCCGGCATGTTTACGGGAATGTTTCCTGAACACGTCGATATCCAGTGGATAAAGGCAAACAGTGACCGTTAAAAATCTGTTTTTCGATGCCAATATCTTTAATGATATTTTTGATAAAAACAGACCTGCTTTTGTCAAAAGTTCAGAAGCTTACATAGGTGCTTTAAAATGCGGGATGACGATATATACGTCATGTGATATCGCTACCAATATTTACTATATCACTGCAAAACATGTTTCAAGAGAAAAAGCCTTAGATGGCATAGCGTTTTTGAACACTTCGGTAAATATTATCCCTTTTGGCGCAAAAGAACTTTCTCAAACCATCGCACTTATGCGTAACGATACCGATTACAAAGACTTTGAAGATAGCATACAGTACATTCTGGCGTTAAATACGCAATGTGATGTTATAGTTACCAATGATAAAAATTTCGTTTCCAAGGAGCTTGAGTGTTTGAATGCGGAGTCGTTTGTGGAAAAGTATTTGGATGAATGCAGAAGATCCAAATACTGATCCCACACAACTTCCGGTTTTACCCCACAACCGCACTCATATACCCTACAACCCGCTTCTCATCACCGGTGGCGTCAGCGCTTGTTCTGTAGTCGAGTAGCTCTGTTTTCAGATTGGCTTTTTTAACCACCGTCAACAATGCTTTGAGTCCGGTAAATCCGCACGCTTCGCATCCTCTGTCCAAAATCGCCGGATCTCTTTTGACGACGGCGTTGAGGCAGATGTTGTCTCTTTTCTTTGCCTCTTCGAGGGTGTAAAAGTGGCTCAGGTCGGTGCTGATGACGACCAGATTCTCTTTCTCTTTCATGAGGGCGTAGATCAGCTTTGCAAGTACGGCAGGAGCGACTTTGCCGTAGACAATTTCCACGACTTTGGCGTTGGGGAAGTAGTATTTGACAAAGGGCATTTGTACTTCGGTGCTGTGCTCTTTGCGGTGGGCTTTGGGATCGAATTTCACTGGGAAGTATTTCTCGATCTTTTCCAGATAGGTTTTGTCGATGGGGATATCGCCGCAGGGGGTTTCAAAGCTGTCGTACATCGCCCCGCTGATTCCCTCGAAATAGTAGTGGTGACTTGGACCAATGACGATGACGCGTCTGGGTTTGCTGTTGGCGGCGACGCGGTAGGCAATATTTGCCGTAAAACCGCTGTAGATATATCCGGCGTGGGGGACGATGATCGCCCGCGGTTTCAGTTTTAGAAGTGCTTTTTTGGTGAAGTGCTTGTCCACCATTTTGTTAAATTTGGCAAACATCGCTTCGATCTCCCGACACCGGCGCGGGTAAAAGGTAC
>JALWRO010000203.1:4183-17100 GCA_027080605.1 Campylobacterales bacterium | reverse complement strand
TCTTTGTCCTCTTTGAGCAGTTTGACGGCAACTTTTTTATAGGGAATTTTACACGTAAACTTCTTCTCTTCAAAAAACTTGACAATTTTTGCGATCTCCTCTTCGATCACATCGCTGTATACTATTTTCGATCCGGTGATCGGTTTACGATAGACTTCGACAATCGCTTCTTCAAGTGCTTTAACCCCCTCTTTGGTGGAAGCGGAGGTGGGAATACACGGCACGCCGAGAATCTCGCTCAACTGCTCCGTATCGATCTTGATCCCCTCTTTTTCCGCTTCATCCATCATATTGAGCGCAATCACCATCTTCCGTCCGGTTTCCAGCAACTCTGTTGTCAAAAGGAGATTTCTCTCCAGATTGGTGGCATCGACAACATTGACGATAAGATCGTAATCCTCTTTTTCTATAAAGTTTTTGGTGACACGCTCTTCGATCGTATAATCGTTCAGCGAATAGGCGCCGGGAAGATCGATGATATGTACTTCGTAATCCTCACATTTCACTTCATCACAGTAGTTAAAGACGACTTCCGTCTTCTCAACGGTCACGCCGCTGAAATTGCCCACCTTCAGTTTTGCATCACTGATAGCGTTGATCAGTGAACTTTTCCCGACGTTTGGTTGCCCCGCAAGAGCAACAACAATTTTTTGCATAAGTACCTCTGGTAAATTAAGTTGGAAGAATTTTAGCCCAAGTTATCTTAAAGATAAGTTAATATTGAAAATCCTTTTCAATATCTTTTTTACAGTAATTTATGGTTAAGTTTTCACATCCTGTGCCGATATAAGGGAAACAAACATTGACAAAGGAAAACAAAATGCAAAAAATATTTTTATCACTTTTAGGAAGTATGATCCTCTCCACTTCTGCGGTATACGCCAAAAACCATACTGACTACAGAGTCATCAAACAAAAAGTTATGGAAAACGATCGTAACCATCTTATGGCACTCAGAGACAAAAAACTCGCCAAAATCAAAACTGCCGCAGGAAGCATAACTCTTACATCTCTGACAGCCAGAGAAGAGACGAGACAACTCACACAATTGCAACGAAGAGAGCGTCTTTTACAGAACTACGCTTCTTTTTAAGGAAACTTAATACTATTATGTTAGAGTAGCGTAAGATTTTATCGCTACTCTAAGGAAACTTCATGAACAAACTTTACTATAAAACACTCTTCTTGCTGACGACGCTCTTTGTCTTTTATATGGCAATCACTTCTCATGATATCTCATTTATTGACAATCCGAATGAAGACAAGGTGAAACACTTCATGGCTTTTTTTACGCTTTCACTGTTATTGAACCGCGCTTCCTCCACTTATAACGCACGTATCAGAAACGTTACTGCACTGCTGTTGTTTGGCATTTTTATCGAAATCGTCCAGTCGTTTCTACCCTATCGCGATGCCAGTGTTTACGATGTCATCGCCGACCTCGGCGGTATACTCTCTTTTCAGTTTGCATTGAGCAGTTTTCGCTATCTAAGAGACAGATTCGCACCCCAGCCTCTGGTTTAAAGAAACTTTACTACATTTTCAAACGGTCGTCTGTGACGGGGCTGCTGCTCTTTGGCACGGTATCCCAGTGCAACGAGATGCTGAATCTCAAACCGGTCGGTATCAACCCCCAGCAGTGCTTCGACTTTTGCTTTATCAAATCCCTCTATCGGACAGGAATCAACACCGATCGAAGCGGCACCGAGCATCAAAAAACCGGATGCGATATAAACCTGTTTTCCGCTCCAGCAGTTGATCTCTTCATCACTGCGGGCATCGATGAAATTTTTATAGGTCTCGATATATTTCTCATACAGCTCACCCCGCGGTCTGAACTGTTCCCTGACATGTGGGTTGTCAGAGCGCATATTTTTCATCGACAGCAGCACCACAAGATCGCTGCATGACGTAATCTGCGGCTGATTCCAGCATAAAGGCTTCAACTGCTCTTTCAGTGCACCGTCCTGTACCACCCAGAACTCCCATCCTTCCATACCGAACGAACTCGGCGCCATCCGTGCACTCTCTAGAATAAAGTGCAAATCCTCCTGCGTGATCTTTTTGGCGGGATCAAATAGTTTACAGGCGTGACGAAAGTGCAACGCCTCCTCAAAACAGTTACGCATCAGTGCTCCTTGTGTATATAATTTATCTTTATAACAAATTATAACGTAAAAAGTAAAATTTTTTATAGCTATACTGATATAATGGAACCAAAGGAGATTTATATGCTCAAAAATGATCCGTGGAAGCTGATCGATTCGCTGCAATCGATGATTATCTCATCTGTTGATGATGCCGGTTTACCGCACACTTCCTATGCACCATTCATCCAAAATGACGACAAGTTCTATATCTGTATTTCCGGCATGTCTTCGCATACACGCAATCTTATCCAAAGACCCGTTGCGTCAATCCTTTTCATCGAAGATGAAGCCAAATCATCCAATATCTTCGCCAGACGGCGTGTCACGTTTACGGTAGAGCTGGAACCGGTGGAGAGAGGGAGCATTGTCTTCAACGGGGCGATGACACTTTTTGAAGACAGGTTCGGGGAGCTGGCTAATATCTACAAAACCATGCCGGATTTTCAACTCTTTGCACTCACACCGGTCAGCGGTCGCGCAGTCTTCGGATTTGGTCAGGCATATGACTATAAAAACGGCAGTTTCGGCAATATTTCGGTAGGCGGATAATCAAAGTTCCCGGACTTTGAATTTTCTGTTTTTGATTTTTCCGCGCTGCAACCCTTCGCGCGCCTTGCGAAAAACACCTTTTTCCACTGCGACATAGGCATCGAAATCGAAAATATCGATCTTCCCTACGGCTTCTTTACTCAAACCGATCTCTTTGCAGAGTGTTCCGAGAATATCTCCTGCACGGAGTTTATTTTTCTTGCCACCGCGAATGGCGATGGTTTTCATTGCAGCTTTGAGTTGTACAGTTTCGTCAACCGCTTTCATATCCAGAAATTCTGTCGGTAATGCTGTAAACTCTGACAATTTACGTTTCTGCGCACTTGTCAGAAGGGTGACCGCTTTACCACACTTGCCGACCCTGCCCGTTCGTCCTGTCCGGTGAATATAATCCTCTTTTTTACGCGGTAAGCCGTAATTGACCACCATCTCCACACTGTCAATATCCAGCCCTCTGGCGGCAACATCGGTCGCCACGACAATACGAATACTCCGGTTGGCAAATTGCAACAGTGTCTCGGTGCGTTCATATTGCTCCAGATCGCCGTGCAAATCCAGCGCCGAAAACCCCGCATCTCTTAAAAAGTCGGTCAAATCCATCACCTCCGCTTTGGTGTTGGCAAACACGATGGCAGATTCCGGTCGATACACCTGTAAAACTTTTACCAGCGCCTCTTCCTGTCCCTCTTCGGATACTTCAAAAAAGCGCTCTTCGATCACTTCCGGTGCGTGTTCCGATTCCGCTTCGACCCGTACAGGCTCTTTCATGAAACGTTGGGCGATTGCTTCCGTTTCAGGCGGAAATGTTGCGGAAAAAAGGAGTGTCTGTCTCTCCCGGGGCATCCGGGAAAGAATTTTCTCTATATCTTCATGAAATCCCATATCGAGCATTCTGTCCGCTTCATCCAGTACGACGATCTCTGTCTTATCCAACCTCAGCGTCTGTTTGCTCAAATGGTCGAGAATCCGCCCGGGTGTCCCGACGACAATATGCGCGCCGTGTTCCAATGAAGACATTTGCGGTCGCATCGGCATACCACCGCTGAGTGTCAGAATTTTCAGGTTCTTTTTCCACCGCCCGAACTGTCGCAACGCTTTTGCCACCTGCTCCGCCAGTTCCCGTGTCGGGCAAAGCACTATTCCCTGAGGAATGCGCTTTGTCACATCCCCTTTCATGACAAGCGGTATGCCAAACGCTGCCGTCTTGCCGCTGCCCGTTTTTGCCTGTGCGATCACATCTTTGCCGGAAAGCGCCACCGGCAGACTCTTTTCCTGAATCTCTGTCATCGTGGTAAATCCCAGTTCATGAAGTGTTTCTATCAACGCTTCGGGTAAAGCAGCAGGGAGGTCAAGTGTTTCAAATTTCTGTTTCACAGTGTGATATTTCCTATAAATTCTATCTCTTCGGTGACAATCACTGCATCGAAACAGTAATCGGTATCAAGGTGTTTTTTCTGCATATAGATCATAGCGGTTTTGATGATTTTCGAGAGTTTGGAGGGCGTGATTCTATACGCCGGTTCACCGTCGCCGCTTTTGACTTCGACAAAATGGAGTACGTTTTCATGAAGTGCGATAATATCGATTTCTCCGAAACGAGAGTGGTAGTTTCGGTCGAGAATCTCAAATCCCCGATCTCTCAAAAAGGAGCATGCCCTCTCTTCAGCAAAATTCCCCTTCTCTCTACTCAATACAGACCTTGACCGATTTGAAACGCGCTGTTTTGGTCAACTCATCCGCTTCATCGCCGAAGAGAAAGTTGATCTTGCTTTTGGCGTGGTGAAAAGAGACAAACAGCGTTCCCTGTCTGACCTGATCGGTCAGTTTGTACTTCAGCGGTTCACTCTTGCCGTAGCGGGATTTCAGTACAATCTTCTCTTTACCCGCGACAAAAGAGGCATCTTCCCTGGAGATCAGCACGACATCTTCACTGTGACGTTTGAGAAGCTTCAGACTCTGTTTTGTCTGTGCGGCATTGTTGTAGTGGGCAATGACACGACCGGTAGTCAGATAGAAATGTTTACGCTTTTGATGAACAATTTCGCGTACCATTCCCCGTAAAAACCACGGCTTGTAACGAAAAGTCGCCAGACCGTCTCGGGTACGGAACGTTTCGGTGTGTAATATCGGCGTCTCCTCTTTAAAAACCGGCCACTGCAGTCCCGCAACTCTGTTTTTAATCAGTTTGTCGTAATCCGCCCCCGAAAAACGTTTGGGAACTTTCACCTGCACCTCTTCCCAGATATCACGGCTGTTTTTGTACCCCATATCTTCACCAAGCGCTGCGGCGATACCCTGAATCACTTCCCAGTCATCCGGCAAGTCATTTTCCACCATCGGCTGCGAAAGGTGCATCCGCCGCTCTGCATTGACGTAAACACCACTCTTTTCATAGCCGCTTTTGACACCGAATACCACATCTGCAAATTGTGTAATTTCATTATCAAACAGTTCGTTGACCACCAGCAATTCCAGTTTTTCCAAAGCACGGTGTATTTTGGTCTGGTTGGGGTGAATGTGGGCAATATCCTCTCCCATATTGAAAAGTACTTTGATCTCGCCTTCATCAATGGCATTGATGATGTCCGGTGTCTTTTTCCCCTCCACCAGCGGTTTTTCATAATCCGGGTTATAATAAGGCAGACACCCCATATCACACGTACCCTGGACATTGTTTTGCCCGCGAAGCGGCATCAGTCCGGCACCCTCTTTACCGATATTGGCGGTCATGACGGCAAGATTGCAAATCGCGGCGGCTGCATAAGAGCCGTCAAGATGCTCCGTGATCCCCAGCCCCCACAATATAACCGACTTTTTCGCGGCATACTCCCGTGCTATTTCTTTGATCATTTCAGTCAGATATTCATAACCGCTGATTTTTTGAAAAAATTCCGGATCAGCATACGGATCAGCCAGTATTTCTGCTTTATATTTCTCAAAATCTTTGGTGCGTTTTTCGATAAAAGAGGCATCGTACAGTTTTTCGGAGATGATCGTATGCGCCATCATGTTTAACACCATCAAATTCGTTTCAAAGGGGATAATAGCATTGTACTTCGCACTTTTGGCAAGCGGAATAGTACGTACGTCAAATACGGCAAGTCCCGCACCTTTTTTGACGGCAGATATAATCTTGTTCGCCACAATAGGATGCCCTTCGGTCGTATTGGAACCGATCACGATCATGAACTCCGCTTTATGAATATCCCGAAACGGATTGGTCGCCGCACCCTCACCGATGATAGAACGCATCCCCTTCAGTGTCGGTGCATGGCAGACTCTCGCACAGTTGTCAATATGCGGCGAATGCAGCACCTGTCTTGTAAATTTCTGAAAAACGTAAGAACTTTCACAATTTCCGCGCGCACCGCCGATGGAAGCAAACGCAAAATTACCGTGCTGCATCTTCACCTGTTTGATTTTCCAGGCAATCAGTTTGTAGGCTTCATGAAGAGAAGGATGAATATAGCCCTGAGAATCAATATCGTACGCTTCCAGTGCAGTGCGTATCTCTGAGGGTAAAAAGAGTGCGTGTTTGTCCAGAAAGGCTTTTTTAATTTTCACTTTACCCAGACGGTTTTTGGAGAGGGCAAAGTCAAAGCCGTACTTGCCTTTGACACACAGTTTCCCTTCACTCACCTCTCCGTCAGGTCGTGCGGAAACTTTGAGAATAGTATTGTTCTCGACCTCTGCGCTGATATCGCATCCGACACCGCAATATGCACACACAGAGTCGATCAACATCCCCTACTCCTCGATCCTGATCATCGCAATTTTCGTTTCGATATGCGGCAACGCTTCGATTTGGGAAATCGCATTTAAAATCGCTTTTTCCTGACAGCGGTGAGTTGCGCATAACAGCGTCGCTTTGCGTTCATTGTCCGAAGGTCGCTGCAAGAATGTCTCGATTGAAATACCGTTTTCACCCAGCACCTTCGCAATACTCGCCAATACACCCGGAGCATCATCTACCAGCATACGCAGATAGTATTCACTCTCGATCTCATCTTTGGGAAGCAGTGAGAGTTTTTCACTCTCAAACGGTCGTTTGAAGCCCAGCATCGGCGAACTTTTACCGGCTCTGACAATCTCAACAATATCCGATATGACCGCACTTGCTGTTGCATCACCGCCCGCACCGGGACCGTAGTAGAGTGTCTCACCGACACAGTCACCGATGACACTTACCCCGTTCATAACACCGTCTATCTTGGCAATCATCTGTTCTTTTTTGATCAATACCGGATGCACACGCAATTCGATCTGATGATCCACTTTTTTGGCAATCGCCAGCAGTTTGATACTGTAGCCGAACTCTTTGGCAAAATCGATATCATCCTGGTTGATGTTTTCAATTCCTTCGATCAGTATATCTTCCGGTTTGGCATCGATACCATATGCAATCGACGCCAGGATCAAAAGCTTGTGCGCCGCATCGAAACCGCCGACATCAAACGTAGGATCTGCTTCCGCGTAGCCCAGTTCCTGCGCTTCATGAAGTACCTCTTCGTAACAGACACCCTCATCCATCATTTTGGTCAGCATATAGTTGCATGTACCGTTCATGATACCTTTGATCGCCAGTATCTGGTTTGCGCTGAGTCCCACTTTCAGTGCATTGATAATCGGAATACCCCCGGCTACACTCGCTTCGTAACCGATCGGAATATCTTTCGCAATCTCCTGAAGATCAAAACGGTGATACGCCAGCAACGCTTTGTTCGCCGTAACTACTGCTTTGCCGCGTGAAAGCGCTTTTTTGACAATCTCATAAGGCAAATCGATACCGCCCATTAACTCGACCACGATGTCGATTGAATCATCATCCAGAATTTCGTCAATATTGTCTGTCAAAGGGATATCGACATTGCGCTCTTTTTCCAGAGTACTGACCGCCCCTTTGACAACCGTTATCTCTTTACCGGCTCTTGCGCTGATAATTGCTTTGTTCTTTTGCAAAATATTGGCAACGCTTTCACCCACTGTACCGACACCGATAATCCCGACTCTGATCATTTTGTCCCCTCTTTTTTCAGAGTATTCAAATACTTTTTAATATTTCGCGCCGCCTGACGAATACGCTTCTCATTTTCAATCAGCGCAATACGCACATATTTGTCTCCATGCTCGCCGAAACCGATTCCCGGACTCACCGCCACTTTCGCTTCTGTCAGCAACTGTTTGGAAAACTCCATACTTCCCATCCCCTTCTCCAGTGCAATATCCGGCAGTTTTGCCCAGACAAACATTGTTGACTGCGGTTTATCAATATGCCACCCCGCATTGCCAAATGCATCACACACTACATCACGTCGTTTGCGGTACTTTTCGATAATATCTGTCTGACACTCCTGCGGTCCGTCGAGTGCAATTGTCGCGGCTACCTGAATCGGTGTAAACATACCGTAGTCGAACCAGGACTTGATCTTCTGCAGGGCACCGATCAGTTTCGGATTCCCGACAAAAAAGCCGACACGCCATCCCGCCATATTGTAACTTTTGGAGAGTGTAAAACTCTCTACCGCCACATCTTTAGCACCTTCCACTTCCAAAATAGAGGGTGTTTTGTAACCGTCAAACGTAATATCCGCATAAGCGATATCACTGATAATATAAAAACGCTCTTTTTTGGCAAGAGCGACCAGCCTCTCATAGAACGGCTTCTCCACAGTGACCGTTGTCGGATTGTGAGGGAAGTTAACGACCACATATTTCGGACGTGGCATCGACTCTTTGAACGCTTTTTCCAGATTGGCAAAAAAGAGTTCTTCATCGAGTTCATATTTTTCATTCCACGCAAGCGGCGATGTCACGACATTACCGCCCGCGATGATAAAAGCATGGGTATGAATCGGATACGCAGGTTCGGGAACCACCGCCACATCACCGGGGTTGGTGATCGCCTGCACAAGGTGCACATACCCCTCCTTGGAACCCATCGTCGCGACCGCTTCGGTTTCGGGATCAAGTTCGACGCCGTATTTGCGTTTGTACCAGTTACAGATTGCCAACCGCAGTTTATAGATACCTTTGCTTGCCGAGTAGCCGTAATTTTTCGGTTTTTGCGCCGCTTCAACCAGTTTTCTGACAATGTGCTCCGGCGTAGGTCCATCCGGATTTCCCATACTGAAGTCGATAATATCCTCACCGGCACGTCGTGCTTTCAGCTTGATCTCATTGATCTCCGCGAAAACATAGTTCGGCAATCGATTGATTGTATTAAATTGTATTTCATCAAACATAAAATTGTTTTCCTGTTCATTATTAGTACTGTAAAAAAGTGATTTATTTTCGATTAGCGAGGTAAACAGTCAGCCCACGACTCAGATTTTCAAGGGTGTAGAGATCACTGACTTTCATATACCATGCATCTTCGGGTACTTTCAACCGGACATTATAACTTTTTATATCTTTTGAAAAGTTATCAACGATGTTCAGATAGCGGTCATAGAAGACGATTTCAGGATGCCAGCGGTTCAAACGGGAGCTGTTCAAGACCACTATTTTAGTCTTTGAGACATTGACCCAGTAGGGTTCGAGCGGTTTTGGTAAATGTACTTTTTTCTGATTCGGCAGCCGATCCGGCACAAGGTCGATATGTGAAATATCCACAAAATAGCGCCAGCTGGAGATGGAAAAACGTTTGATTTTCACAATCTCTGCACTTTTTCGCCCGAAACTCTCCGCAATCATAATCGGGTCAGGCGCACTGGCAGAATAGACAGCAACTTTGTACATGAAACCGCTTCGGTCACGTATGACTTTCCGGACGTCGATTCTGCTGTAACCGAGTTCATTCAGTGCAGATTTAATCAGTCGGATAAAAGCTACCGGATGTTTTTGCCGTGTCGCAAAACTCAGCGTCACCTCGGTAGTACGTGATATTTTTACATTGAGCAGATGATTCTCTTTAAGCACCGCCAGAACACGGGGATAGTCCAGGTGTCCCTTTGTATAAAAACTGCTGCGGTTTTTAAAAAGTGTTTTGATAATTTTCTGATTGGCGATATACGTGTTTTTACCCGTTATATTTTCAATTTCCTTGTAAAAAGAAGCCGCGTTCAGCGACAATGCAAATATAAGCGTCAGTAAAACAACTAAAATTCTCACCAGGCTGTTCCTTTGCTGTACTTTCTAAATTCACGGTTTGTAATTTCCATGATATCACCATCTTTATAAATAAATCGTACAGGACCTTTGCCTCTGAAGCGATAGGAGTAGCCGTCGTTGAATATCTCAAACTCTTTTTGCCCCACTACGATCAACTGTGGTCTTGTCGAATTGAGTCGTAACGGTTTTCGAATCAGAAAATCTTTTTTGCTGTAATCATCCAGGTAGATAATACCCACCCAGCTTTTTTTATGGGGCACAATATAGAGTTTGCTGTTAATCACTTTTTGCGAAACACTTTTCTTCTCTTTTTTAGCGACGGACTTTCTCTTTTTGACTGCTTCTTTGGGTTTCTTTGCCTGAGTCTCTTTTTTCTTTTGCACGATGACAGGAGCTTTTTCAGGAGCGGTAACAGCAGCACTGTTTGCTGCAACACTTTGCATCGCTTCTGTATTGGTGCTATTGGTATCTTCCAGTGTCAGGTTATACTCCTGGACCATCTGTTTGACCATCTGATCAAGATCGAGGTCATCATTCTTCGCTGCGGCTACATTTTCTATCGTATTGTTACTGTCGGTGACGGCAGGTTTGGCGCTAACCGCTTTTACAGGTGTTTCCCCTCTTCGAAACGGCGATACTCTGGGCGAATCAATAATCTCCTCTTCCTGGGAAAAATCGACTTTTTTATTTTCATACTGCGTCAGATTTTTTTCCGCTTCAGTCACGACATCGGTATTGATATCGGTAGAGACGACATTTTGTTCTGACTCCAGTGTACTGAGTGCGCTGTTGTCACGCGTCGCGAAATACCATCCTCCAAGGACAAGCAACAAAACAGGTACACCCCAGACGATATACTTTTTCCAGGCAATCTCCTCTTCGACTTTCGACTGGACAACAACCTCCGTTTTCTCTTTTTTATTTTGCTGATACTGGGAGAGATAGGCTTTTTTGAGTTCATCCAGTTTTACCGGATACTCACGCTCCAGAATCTGAATAAATCCGAGCGCTCTGGTTTTATTGATATTGGTAAAATCTCCCTCCAGAAAAGCCGCAAGATCCGCTTCATTGATAAATGTTTTATTAGAGACTTTCTTCAGACCGATCTCTTTGAGATACGCGACGGAATCTTCCAGGTTTGCAGGTTCTTTGGAAACAGTTAACTCTTCCTCTTTTTTGTCTGCTTTCTGCTCTTTTGGCTGCGCACTGCCGGTACCTGTCGTTTTGCGTGTTCTTTTGCGCGGTTTTGCCGGTTCTGACTGATTTTTTTTCTCTGTCTCTTCGTTTTTCTTTTCGTCCATTCTATCTCATCCTGTCACATAAAATCGCTGTTGCCGCACTGACATTGAGCGAGTCAAATTTTCGTTGCATTTTAATACCAATTTTTTGGTCACATTTTTGTACGATACGGGAAGGCAATCCCTCCCCTTCACTGCCCATCACCAACGCTTTTTTTTCAGTAAAAGTGACATTTCTGACATCTTCTCCGTCCATCGTTGCGGCATAAACAGTAAAACCGGACTGTTTCAGTTCGTTGACCAGTGTCGCCGTATCATGAAACAGTACAATCGGCATATCGAAAATCGCACCGCTGCTGGTTCTCACCAACGCCTCCAGCGGCACACTTTTTACCCCTGAAACAATCACAGCATCTACACCCAGGGCATAGGCGCTGCGTATTATCGCACCGATATTGCCTACATCGGTAATCCCCTGTAAAACAACAATAAAAGCACTTTTTTTTACGCTTTGAAAAGGGGTAAAGTCGATATCACTGATTTTCAAAAACATACCCTGATGATTTCCACCGTGTGCCATCGCCTGCGCTTTTTTAGTGTCAAGCCTGACAACCGGTTTTCCAAGTTTGGTAATCTTTGCAAAAAGTTTCTTGTCCACCTCTTTTGCAAGGTAAACCTCCTCTACAAAAGAGGGATATTTTTCCAAAACGTATAAAAAAATTTGCTTTCCGTATATTATCATAAATCGATTTTACTATAAAAGAATTAATAAGGGGCTAAAGAAGTTCATGATAGCACTGTTTTGGGGACTTTCCGGTGATTTTGGCAATCAGTTTGGCTGCCTGTTTCTTGGGTAAATCAAGTTTTACTATATCTTCCACACTGATCACACCCAACTCTTTTTTATCACTATTTATCACAACTACCCATTCACCTTTAATATTTTGAATTTTTAAGCTCTCTAAAATCTCCTGAGCTGTACCCTTGAACCGCTTTTGGTGCATCTTTGTCGCCTCTTTTATCAAAAAGAGCTCTCTTTTGGGATCAATGTTACAAATCTGCTCAATCAACTTCACGATACGATGTGGCGACTCATAAACAATCGTGATAAAACCGTTATACAACGCTTCATGCAGTGCATTGACACGATTCGTACCTTTATGGGGCAAAAATCCGTAAAAGAGAAACCGGCTTTCACAAAATCCGCTCGATGCATATGCCAGAAGCGCGGCATTGGCACCGGGCAGAACATCATAAGCTATGTTATGCTCCTGCGCATAGCGCACCAGTTCACACCCGGGGTCTGAAACGCCAGGCATGCCTGCGTCGCTGACATAAACCACTTCCTCATCAAAGATCTCAGGAGAGAGTTTTGAGAGTACCTCTTTTTCATTGTGAGAGTGCATGGAGAGAAAGTTTTGTTCATGAAGCGGATGGATAAGCTGACGCTCTTTTAAAAGGTTAATAAGTTTTTTGGTGACTCTGGTATCTTCGCAAAAAAGGGTTTTAGCAGATTCGAGGAGTTTTAAACTCCTCAAAGAGACATCTTCTAAATTCCCGATCGGAGTGGGAATAAAATGAAGCAATGTAGTGAAATTATTTCAGATTATATTTTTTCTTGAACTTCTCAACTCTACCGGCAGCATCGACAATTTTCTGGCTACCTGTAAAGAACGGGTGACACTCATTACAAATATCGATTCTCATCTCTGGTGTGTTAGACATTGTGTCAAAGCTGTTGCCGCAAGCACAGGAAACTTTGCATTCCATATATTCCGGGTGAATACCTTTTTTCATTTTCTAATCCTTCTATTTTCTTGCATACGATAACAAGATTTGGGTTTTTTAAGTGCGCAATTATACTGAAAAA
>JALWRO010000203.1:0-4173 GCA_027080605.1 Campylobacterales bacterium | reverse complement strand
AATAGTGACTAAAAGACAACAAAGGCAATCCAGCCAATTACAAACACTTTGCTAAAGAATAAAAAGGGTCGTTCATCTGCCAGTGAACACTCCCCTGAGGAGATTAAATGAAAAAACAGCAGACCAAAAAATCGGTCTACTGCCATATAGGGGGAGGGGAACCATAAGTATAACAGAAAAAAAAATTTAAATCAAGAGTTTAGAGGCGATTGCTACCGCCGCTGTTTCACTTTTGAGGATCAAATCCGTTTTTAACCCGATTTTGTCTCTGTTTTGTAACTTTTGACGCTCCGATGCGCTGAAACCGCCCTCACATCCGATCAAAACAGATTGTACATCGTCCCACTCTTTCTCACCACCAAAATCAAGTACCGCAAAATCCCGGTACTTCTCCAAAACAGTATCGAGATTTTCGAGTAATTCCATTTCCGGCAAATTCGGTCTGCCGCATTGCTGGGAAGAGTTGATGAGAATTTTTTCCATACGTGAAAAGTCGATTTTAAAATTCTTCTGGCTGCGTTCACAATAAACGAAAGAGATTTTATCCACACCCAGCTGGTTTAACATCGGCAACGTCTTTTCGATAGTTTTAGGGTCAATCACACACCAGATCAGATGAAAAAAAGTGTCGTTTTTCCCATCTTCTTCCCAGTCCAGCAGTCTGAGAAAAGCCTCTTTTTTATGGATTTCTGTCACTTGATAGCGATATAAGATATTGTCTTTCAGATTGCGTATAAAAACAATGGCATCTTCATGAAGACGACGCACTTTGAAAAGATATTTGTGGTTTTCACCACGGATTTGCAGCTCTTTTACTCCAGCATTCGGATCATAGAGAAACTGCATACATCACCGCCGTGACTGCAAGGATGATCAAAATATCTGTAATGTATTTACGCTTCGCATATGTTTTAAAAAGTTTCTGAGAAGCAATATCCCGCTCCCGGGTACGTTTAAAAACCTGATGCAGCTTCGCACTCGTAAAGATAATCCAACCCAGTGCACTGACCATCATCACCACCTGCCACGTCACCTCAAGCCCGGTAGCCCCGAATACAACCAGCCCGGTAAAGAAAAGTGCCGCCAGCATAAAGTAGTACTGCAGCGCCACACTCTCCACCCGATTGGAAAAACCACGAAAATCCTTATCGGAACTGACAAAGAAATAACTCAAAATAGCAATCAGCAATACCAGCCCGATAAAAATACGATGCAACGTCAACGCCATCGATATAAGGTCATTCATAGCTTCCATGGATGGGTATCCTTTTTTTACCGGTATTATATCGCACTCAGTTGAAGTTCTTTATTATGATTAAGTCGGTATAAATTATTAAGATTTATTAAATATAATAAACATTTAACTATAATAAGCACAAGATATTTTATAAATGTTTCTTTTTGCATAAATAGATCCTCATATATTTGTGCAAGAATCAATTTTTCTGGTAAAAGAGGTAAAATGAATCACTTTGCTGATGCAAAAAAACTATTTTATGATGACTTCGATTTAAGCGGATATTTCGATAGCCTGACTTTTGAATATGCGAAAAAACAACTCATCGATGCAATGAAAACACATGAAGTACCCCTTGTCTTTGTACTCGGTAATCCGGGAACCGGTAAAAGCTTTCTGTTAAATTATATTCATCAAAAAGTAACCAGCGTAAAAGTAGCTAAATACTTTACCCATCCCTACTTCGACGAAAAAGAATTTTTGGAAACACTACTCAGTCTCGCAGGTAAAAATATTGAACACAATGAATATTCAACCGAACAATTGATCTCCAGACTAAAACGTGCCTTCGGAGATTTGGAATATACTGTCTTTATCGATGAAGCACAACTCCTGACAGAAGATCAAGTGGAGCTTATACGCATTCTCAGCGATCAGAAAATTTTTCAATTTGTACTGGCAATGCATAAAAAAGAGGGAAATTATATTCTTTCAAAAGATCATTTCAAATCCAGAACTACCAAAAAAATTATCCTTGAAGGTTTAACTGACAAAGAGATAGGACGATACATCGAAAGCAGACTTCTTTCAAATAACTTTTCCGATATTGCCTCTCTCTTTAAACCCTCGCATATAAAATTTATCAAAGAGTATTCACGGGGTAACTTCAGGACTACGAAAAAAATCGTCAAAACGGTTTTAGAAATTCTCAATATTGCAAATCGTGAAAATTATAAAAAATATAGTAAACTCAATAAAACAACCCTTACCATGGCGGCTATAGATACAGGACTTATCGATGTTAAATAACAACTTTAGCAAGCTTATCAAGCTTTATGAAAAGTACCAAAGACAACAACGAAACAAAATGCTGCTCAGATTATTTGCACTGTTGATTCTCATTGCAGCAGGCTATCTGATCTATTTACAATTATCCAAAAAACCTTCACAAACAATATCTAATACATCGTACAATACGACAGTCATACCTTCACCAAAGAACCAAAAAACAACCAATACAACAGTTATATCCACTCCTCCGGTGAAAAAGACATCAGTCTCTGTGCCACAGGAAAAAGAGATGCCGGATCAAATTACCAAACGTACACAGGAAACAACTACACCAAAAGAGGAACCTTTCCAGCTACAAGTGACGCAACGTGAAAGTCTGTATAGGATGCTCGTAGACTATAAAGATAAAAAATCATATAAAACAGCCATCAAAATAGCACAATTTTATTTACTGCAAAAAGAGTATAAAAAAGCGGTCAAATGGGCAGTCGAAGCAAGTAAAAAAGACCCTGCTCAGGCACAATCATGGATCATTTATGCCAAAGCGAAACAGGCATTGGGCAAACCGGATGTTGCAAAAAGAGCACTGGCAATTTATTTAAAACATAACTCCTCAAAAGAAGCGCAAGAACTACTAAACGCTTTATAACAGACCTCTCTTCATGATGTGGATGCTTCCAAACAGCTTTAACATCATGAAGATTTTTTATTGAGAATATTTCTTTACATTTTGGTACAATGTTCCCACTATTTCACGAAGGATTTTTATGGCTGTTACCATTTTCGAAGCATTGCAATTGATTGAAAATACTGTTTCTCCCCTTTCAACAGAGATCATCCCCATTGAAAATGCACTCTCGAGGGTGTGTGCAAAAGCGCTAAAAGCGTCTATCGCGCTGCCGACTTTTAACAACTCGGCGATGGACGGCTACGGACTCAGGGGAGAGGCAGATACTTACACTATTATAGGGAAAATCCTTGCAGGTGACAGTCACAGCTACACACTTCATGAAGGCGAGTGCATCAAAATCCTTACCGGCGCGGAGGTTCCCGATAGTGTGGAGCGGATTATTCCCCAGGAAAATACAGAAGCAACCGATACTGCCGTTAGCATCAAAAAACCGGTTCCGATCGGGGCGAATATTCGTTACAGGGGTGAAGATATTCATGAAGAGACACTGATCGTGGATAAAGGCGATTTCATCACCTCTGCACATATCGGTCTTCTGGCAAGTCAGGGAGTGACGCACGTGGAAGTTTTTCGAAAAGTACGCGTGGGTGTTTTTGCCAGCGGCAGCGAACTGAAACTTCACTTTGAAAAACTGGGCAAATCGCAGGTTTATAATTCCAACACGCTCTATCTTCTGACACGCAGTGAAGAGCTGGGTGCCGAGACACGTTTTGTCGGTAAAAGTGAAGACAGCATCGACTCCCTCAAAGCGCTGGTAGAAGCGGCACTGAACTGTGATGTGATCATTACCAGCGGCGGAGTGAGCGTGGGCGAAGCGGATTATACCAAAGCGGCTTTTGCGGCGCTGGGTATGGAAACACTTTTTGACAAAGTACAAATTAAACCCGGAAAACCGACGACATTTGGAAAAATCGGTAACACTGCCATCCTCAATCTGCCCGGCAATCCGCTTGCCAGCGCCCTGAACTTTGAACTCTTCGGTAAATTTCTGTTACACAAATTAAGCGGTCAAAAAGCTGTGTACCATGCGACTATTGAAACTGTTACGGACAAAGAAATTCACTCCCCTCGCCCTGTGGCAAATGTCATTCCCGGATTTTACAACGGTCACACATTCCAGCCCGCTGAAAAATTTGCACCGGGTATGGTGAATGTCCTGAACCATTGTAACGGTATGGTAATTGTAGATGCAAAAACAGACAGGATTAAAGAAGGAGGGAAAGTAAACTTTTTA
>JALWRO010000202.1 GCA_027080605.1 Campylobacterales bacterium | reverse complement strand
GTATTATAGAGCATACCCAAGGCATACTCTCCGCCCAGTGCGATAAATACGCCGTCGATTTTGGTGGAGAAAGGAGCGGGTTTTTTGCCGGATGTCAATTGTGAAATGGCGTTTGCCACGTATTCGGCGCTCTTTTCCGCGGTTTGTGCCGTCGGTGGAAGGAGATTGCCCGCTTTGTCCCGCAGTTCGGCACAGTCGCCGACGGTAAAGAGATTCGGGTAGTGTTTGACTCTCAGATATTCGTCAGGGACGATTTGCCCGATACGGTTTTTTTCTGTCTCTATTGTTTCGGTCAGTGTGGCTGCTTTGATACCTGCGGTGAAGATGATAAAGTCAAAGTTGAGTTTACTACCGTCTTTAAAAGTGATGTCACGCTCTCCGATCTGAGAGATAAAGGCGTTGGTGTAAATATGCACTCCCAGCGTGCGCAGTCGCTCTTCGGTTTTCTCAATCAGCCAGGGATCCATTCCGGGAAGAACAGTCGGTGCGGCATCGATGAGTGAAATAATCAAGCGGTGGCTGCAGCGGGCGAGGATTTTTTCGTAGCGCCTAAGGGTATATGCCATCTCTGCGGCTATCTCGACACCGCTCAACCCTGCGCCGGCAATGGCAATATGCATATCCCCGGCACGTTTGAATTTTTTGTTCTGGAGTTTGTCCGCCAGTCTCTTTTCAAACGCCTGACGAAACGCAAAAGCACGCTGGATATCTTTGATACCGTGTGTATGCTCTTTTAATCCTTCGATAAAGGTGAAAAAGTTGGTTTCCGCACCGACGGCGAGGATGGCATAGTCATAACGGTACTGACCGGTGACGGTGGTGAGGATTTTCTCTTCATGATCAATTTGTGTAACTTCGTCCTGTATAAACGTAACATTTTCCCCGAGACCCTGTGTAAAGCTCTCCAGATCAATGGCGATGTCCGACATATCAAATCTTCCGGCGATGTATCCGTACACTTCTGTTTGCATATAGTGGTAAGGGTTTTTGTCGATGAGGAGAATTTGATGTTTGTTCTGTTTGCACAACAGTTCCGCGGCTCTGAGACCTCCGTATCCGGCTCCGATGATGGCTATGGTTTTCATGAAACACCTTTTTATATGGGTATGAGATGGTTTTAATCCATTTGCTATATAATCGTCACTCTTTTTAAAAAGATCACCCAAAAAATCGATCTTTTCAAATAGGATAAAAAAACACTTATTATTGACATAAGTCAATGCAATATTTACAAAAAGAGAATATAGTAATAGCCGGTAAGTGAATTTAGGATTGTCATGTACGAAATAGTGATTTTTACACACATAGCCGCTGCAGCAACATGGATTGGCGGGTCCATGCTACTTTTTGTCCTGGGTATTACACTCAGGGATAAGGAGGCACAAAAAGTAGTCTATTTCTATATAGGTCCTCTATACGGTTATTTTGAAACCGTTGTGTTAGTGATTTTATTAATGACCGGAACATATATGTATATTGTCAATGGTTTTCATGACAATCCCGATAAATTTACCTACGAACTTGGGTACTACATGCATGTCAAAATCGCGCTTGTTGCGGTGATTACGCTTGCGACTGTAGTACACATGTTCGTATCACTCAAGAGTAACGGAAGAGATAAGACATTGAAGGAGAAGATTTTGGCAAGGGGCACATCCCTGCTGATCTTTTTTCTCAATTTTGTCATTCTCTGGCTGGCGATACAGATACGAAATATTTTATAGGAGTGTGTTATGCTGGATATAAAGAGTCTTGAAAGACCTGCGGATGCGAAAGTGTTCCAACCTGAAGGTGCAACGGTACCTTTTTATGAGTATAAAGTGGGTGAAGGAAGGGTGATCGAGTTCGATACTTCCGAGTGTGGTCCGCCGGAGCCGATGGTCAACGCTATGATTGCGCTGAAATATGTCGATCCGAATACAGCGGTCGTGATGATCAACCATAAAAAGCCGATGGGGCTGCTGGGAAAAATCGAAGAGAATTACAATATTGAAGATATCAAAACAGATGACGGAAAAGTGAAGCTGCTTTTTACCTATAAAGAGGGAGAGAGTGAAAAGGCAGATTTGAACGATGCTGCCTGTGCCGGATAGACAATGGCAAAACAGTTAGCTACGGAGATGGCGCCGCCGTTCAATCTGGTAGCGCATTTCATGATCGCGGGGGCATTTTTTTATATGCTGACGTCGTTTGTACTGCCGTTTTATGCGGATGAGCTGGGCGGGTATGTCGTCTCTTCGACGATTGCGTCGTTGTCGCATCTCTACTTGCTGGGGTTTGTGATGATGATTATCTTCGGGGCGATGTACCAGCTGGTGCCGGTAATTCTGGAGATTCCGCTTTTTTCGAAAGATTTTGCCTATATTCAGTTCTATCTGTATGTGGTGGGGCTGAGTGTGATGGCGTATGCGTTTGCGCATGAAAAGCTGCTTTTTTTGCTGCCTTACGGTTCGCTCCTTGTCTATATTTCGATGTTGATTTTTACGGTCAATATTTTCCTGACGTATCGTAAGATCGAGGAGTGGAGTATTTCGGCGAAGTTTATTTTTGTGTCGAATATTTTTCTGTTTATTGCGGTGACGTTCGGTTTGATTGCGGCACTGAATCTCTACTACGGTTTTCTGGAGACGGATGTTTTGCGGATTGTGCGTGCGCATATGGCGGGTGTATTGATCGGTTATGTGTTGATGACGGTGATGGGTGTGGCGATGGTGTTGATTCCGATGTTTTCGCTTTCTCACGGGTTTGACGAAAAGCCGGTCAATCGTGCGTTCTATTTTGTGACGATTGGGTTGGTGTTGTATATGGCGGCGGCGTTGTGGGGTATTGTCTGGCTGGAGGCGGCGGGTGTTGCGTCGGTTTTGGTTGCACTGGGGTTGTTTGCGTATCAGATGTGGTTGATTTTTTCGTCGCGGATTCGGAAGCAGAATGATTTTTGGGCGAAGAATATGGTTGCTTCGTTTGGGTTTTTTGTGCTTTCGGTGGTGATTTTTCTGGTTTCGTATTTGTTTGGCTGGGAGAATCTGGGGATGTTTGCGGGGTATCTCTTTTTCTTCGGTTTTCTTGCGATGATTATTATTGGGCATATTTATAAGATTTTGCCGTTTTTGGTGTGGTATCAGCGGTTTTCGCCTTTGGTGGGTAAACAGAAGGTGCCTATGTTGAATGATATGGTTGTTGAGAGGGTGGCGGACTGGCAGTTTTGGGTTACTTTGGCGGGGACTGTGGTGAGTGCTTTGGGAATTTTATTTGTTAGCAAGGTTCTTTTTATTGCGGGGACTGTGGTAATGGCGTTGAGTGCTTTTTTGGTGCTTTATAATATTTATTATACTTTGGCTTATCGGGAGTAGTTTTTTAGGGTTGTTGGCTTGGTTCTGTTTATATGATTACAAAAAAAGAGGACAAATCCTCCCTTCGGTCTGAGCCTCTTTTTTTGTAATCATATAAACTTTATCATAGTTGACTGTTTTTTGTCAAAAATTTATGAGAATGGAATAGGGAAGGAAGGGTTTTATGGCTACGAAAGAAGATGTTTATGAGGCTATCAAGACGGTGATTGATCCGGAGGTGGGGTTTGATATTGTTTCTCTGGGGTTGATTTACGATGCTGAGGTGAAGGGGGATCATGTGGATGTGACGATGACGCTTTCTACACGTGGTTGTCCGCTTCATGAAATGATGGTGCAGTGGGTGAAGGATGCGGTGTTGAAGTTGCCGGATGTGAACTCGGTGGATGTCAATGTTGTGTGGGAGCCGGCGTGGAATATTTCTATGGCGAGTGATGAAGTAAAAAAAGCGTTAGGAGCGTAGTAATGAATTATCCGGAATTTTTTGACAGGGTGGAGTCGATTTCTCTTTTTGATCCGTTGAGTAAGGTGCTTGGGAGTTTTACGGATGGGAAAATCACGTTTGCGTATAAAGAGATTGTCAAGCTTGCGGGGCATAGTTGTCCGACGGTAGCGGGGGCGTATTTGATGACGTTGCGTGCTCTGGAGGTGCTTTATCCGGATTCGTTGCCTGTGCGCGGGCAGATCAAGGTGGCGTTTAAAGAGGATGAGCAGGATGGTGTTGCAGGGGTGATCGGTAATGTGATTTCCGATATTACCGGGGCGACGGAGACGAGTGGGTTTAAGGGGTTGAACGGTAATTTTGCGAGGCATTCGCTGATGTCGTTCAATGCGCCGATCGATTCGAGTGCAAGATTTTCAAGAGCGGATACTGGAAAAAGTGTCGATGTCTACTACAACCCGAATGTCGTACCGCCGAGTGCTGAGATGCAGGTGCTAATGCAAAAAGTGATGATGCAGACTGCCTCTGAAGAGGAGCAAAAAGCGTTTGGCAGACTTTGGCAGGAGAGGGTGGAGCGGATTCTCTGTGAAAACAGTAAAAATGAAGATTTAATTAAAGTAGTTGAAATATAGACTTTATATATAAGTAAATCTTATCTTAATGTTATTTTCTTGATACAGATCAACATTTGGTGCCTCTATTTTTCCTATAATTATGCTGTAATAGTTTAATTTTATAAAAGGAGGCTATATGTCAATTAGCAGACGTGACTTTTTAAAAAGTTCGGCGGCAGCGGCAGCGGCAAGTGCTGTTGGAATTA
>JALWRO010000201.1 GCA_027080605.1 Campylobacterales bacterium | reverse complement strand
ACATAATATTCTAAATACAGATTAAATAATATTTTTAATAAAATTAAAATAATTTAATTTTTGAAGAGAAATATAGAGAGGGATACCGTTTTAGTAAACAGATACCCCTGTAAAATAGAATGACTATTTTTTAATACAGTCGCCAAGCGGTCCGGGTACACACTCAGGAAGGTTTTCACAACCGACACAAACCGGTCCGGTTTTCGCTGTTTTTACAGAACATCCGCTGACTGCGAATACCGCAGCGATCATGGCAAAACTAATAAGCAGTTTTTTCATCACTTTCTCCTTTTAATAGATAAATATAATTTACCATAAAAGCCGATACAAGGCAACTTAATGACAAAAAGTAATAAAAAATATACTTTTGTGTTACTGCGTGAAACTTTTATGTTCAAGACAAGATCGGCATTTCAAAAAAAAAGTTAAATAGAGTTGTAGATGTGCCCTAAAGGAAGTGTCGGTAAGAGGCAAAATACCTCTTACTGTTCGTCTTTGAAGATCAAATAATCGAGACTCAGTTTACCCGCGCCGAATGAGACGAAAATGAGTAAAAAGAGCATATAGTACACCGGTATTTCAAAACCGTTGTTGCCTGCGCTGAAACCGTTTGGCAGGTGCACTGTGACGATCGCAACAATCATGATGACAATCATCGGAATGGAAATGAGTCTGGTGAAAAGCCCCAGCGTCAGGAGTACAACTCCTGTGATTTCCGTCGTTGCCGCCATGTATGCGTTGAGTGTCGGGAAGGGGATTCCCATGGATCCGAACCACTTTGCCACGGCAGCCATATCTGCCCATTTCATCATTGCCGGTTCATAAAAGCCGTATGCCACCGCCAGTCGTGCCAGCAGCAGCGCTATGGATTGCAAGTGTTTCAGAAGCTTTGCAATCTCTGTATAAAAATAGCGTAACATAATCTCCTCCTTTCTGAGGTATTTGGCTAGTACAGTAATTTATTATCTCGCGTTACCGCATTTACCCGTACCGCATTGTGCTTTTTTCTCCACCTTTTTGGCACCGTCACATTTTCCCGAACCGCACTGACCGCTTTTTTGTGTCGTGGCACCTGAAGTTGTTTTTGTGTCGTTACAGCCTGCAAATGCAAGCAAAGCAAATGTTGCCAAACCAAGAAATAAAGTTTTCATGATCGCTCCTTTGTAAAATATTTGTATACGAAGTATAGTTATTTTGTGTGTAGTCGGTGTGTATCCTGGAAAAGATAGAATATCAAGAAAATTAAATATATTTAATTTTTAAGCCTATTGGACTATAATCTGCCTTTTCATTTTCAGGAGGTTTGGATATGTATAAAATGTTTCGTAATTTACTAAGAGAAAGAGAAGAGATTTCAGTCCGCTACGATGTCGAAACGGCTTCAATATGGTGTTATTTTAATCCCCGGGTCAGACCTTGTTACAGTTATGAAATGCTGACAGAAATTCATACATTGCAACTGGAAATTATTGATTATTTCAAATCATATAATATGGAACCGCCGATACCTGTAAATTTTTTTATTCTGGCATCGCAGACAAGCGGTATTTATAACTATGGTGGAGATTTGAATCTTTTTGAAGAGATGATACAACGGCAAGATCGTGAAACACTATTTAAATATGGGCAGCTTGGAACAGAGATAGTTTATTTGAACAGTGTTGATTTTCATTTGCCGTTGACAACAGTGGCGGTTGTAGAGGGAACTGCATTGGGAGGGGGCTTTGAAGCTGTCCTTTCATGCAATGTCTCTATTGCTGAAGAACAGACGAAAATGGGACTTCCGGAAATCCGCTTCAATCTTTTTCCGGGTATGGGTGCATACAGTTTACTGGCACGTTCTTTGGGTGTCAGGCGCGCAGAAGAGATGATATTCAGCGGTAAAGTTTACAGTGCAGGGGAGCTGTGTGAAATGGGTTTACTGACTATTATGACCAAAAAGGGGCAAGCGAGGCAGAAAGCGATTCAGTTTATGAAAAAACAAAATAGACTGCGTAACGGACATCAGGCTGTTTCTGCTGCAAGAAATCGTTTTCGTCAGATGGAGAGAGAAGAGTTCATGAAGATCAATGAAATTTGGGTAGATGCTGCTTTAAAACTTGAGAAAAAAGATTTAAAAGTGATGCATAAACTTATAGAAGCGCAAAATCTTAAATATGACCATATCATGACAAAAACACGGACTTTGCAGGACAGACGGATTCACTTGCCCGGAGAAACGTATTCACGCGGGAATAATATTGTTCCTGAAAGAAGGAGATCAGAGAGAAGGAGTATTAAAGCAAGTTAGCGATTTTGCCGATATTTGCAGCAACAAAAGATCTCTTGAATGAAAGTTGCAAATATGACGGCAAAACAGACACTAATTTACGATATTATCAAAGCAAGTAAGCATGATGCGGTACTTTCCCAGGCAGTTGCCAGAACAGCTTTTTCCTTTGTACTTCTGGTCACTATCACACTGTTTCATCTCTACTCGGGGAGTGCCTACGGTATTGCCCAAAAAATTGTTGCCGTTCATTTGTTGTATGCACTCTTTTCTGTTTATCTCGAATATAAACATCCCAAAGACTCTTCATTTCGCAAAATGACAGGTATTGTCGCCGACTTGGGGGCGCTTTCCGCTGTATTGGCTTTCTCTGATCTTCGAATGATTTTTATCTATCCTGTGTATTTGTGGGTCATTGTCGGCAACGGCGTACGCTACGGCATGAAGTATTTATATATCGCACTGGGGCTTGGCACATCGATGTTCGCAGCAGCTGTATTTCAAAATGAAGCATGGAGCGGACATATTGAACTGGCGGTTTCTATGACAATCGGTGTGGTGGTGCTGGGACTCTTTTACGGTGTGCTGATCAATAAAATCTACAAACTAAACGATGAACTGGAACACAAAGTTTCGGAACGAACCGAGCAGTTGCAATTTCAGCTCTATCATGATGATTTGACAAAACTTAAAAACAGATATGCTCTGAAATCCGCCTGTCATAAAGAACAAAATGTAGAACTTTTTTTGATCGATATTGACAACTTCAAAGATTACAATGAGTTGTACGGTATGGAAACCGGTAATGCAATTTTATGTAAAGTGGCAAGAAGTCTTGAAGCGTTATCCCGGGAGAGTAGTTGTGAAGTGTATCGGATATACAGCGACGGGTTTGCCGTAAAATATGTAGATGACATAACACCGAATATGGAGAGTTGTAATTTACATATTATTGCTATTTTGTCAAAACTCACCTCGTTTCATGTCGATATCGGCAATGGTGCAGATCGTCTGGAGATTAACTTTACGGTTGCAGCGGTGTATGACAAAGAGCATATGCTGGAAAAAGCGGATATGGCATTGCGGTATGCACGTAAAAAAGGCATGAAATATATTGTTTACGATGCCAAACAAGATACCAAAGAGGAGATAGGCAAAAACATTCTCTGGAGAGAACGGATTAAATCTGCGATAGAACAGGATAATATTCTTCCTGTGTTTCAGCCTATCGTCAGCAAAAGTGAGGAAGTGATCAAATATGAATCGCTGATACGGTTAAAATATGACGGAAAACTGATCTCACCTTTTTTCTTTCTGGATATTGCCATCAAAACCCGTCAATATGAAAAACTGACGATGATTATGATCAATAAAAGTTTTACTGCCATGCAGAAGAGTGACCGGGATTTTTCGATCAACCTTTCCTTCTCCGATATCCACAATCCGATGACAGTAAAATATCTCAAATCAAAAATCATCAAACACAATGTCGGTTCCCGGTTGATTATTGAGATTCTTGAAACGGAAAATGCCGAGAATTTTCAGCGTATACAAAATTTTGTGGAAGAGATGCGGGAACTGGGAGTTCGGATCGCCATTGATGATTTTGGATCGGGATATTCAAATTTTGATCATCTGTTTAAGTTACAGCCGGACTATCTGAAAATAGACGGTTCGCTTATCAAAGTAGTTGATGAAGATGAAAATGCCCGCAAACTGGTCGAATCTATCGTGTTTCTTGCGGGGAAAATGCAAATCAAAACAATTGCGGAGTTTGTGCATTCTGAAGAGGTGTATCGGGTGTGTCAAAAACTGGGCATTGACGAATTCCAGGGCTACTACTTTTTCGAGCCGAAGGAAGAAGAGAAGATTATTTCCATGGAAAATGTTGCGGAAGCAGTTTGAAAAAGAGATACTTCTAACAGGTGTTTAGCTACATCAAACATTTCACTATTTAGTCGGTGAGATAATAAAAAGATGTTGGG
The DNA here is from genome assembly GCA_027080605.1 of Campylobacterales bacterium. Lineage (GTDB taxonomy): Bacteria > Campylobacterota > Campylobacteria > Campylobacterales > QNZT01 > QNZT01. Next base: position 385 of record JALWRO010000201.1, on the reverse strand, counting down.
AGAGAGTGAAAGAGGCGGGTAAAGATCCCGCCTTCTGGTGACTATTTACTTACAGCCGCATGCAGGTTTTGCGACACAAGTCGGATAACTTGGTGCAGCGCAACCGCATTTATGACTGCATCCGCTGATTGCGAGTACAGCAACTGCCAGTACTGACGCTAATGCTAAATTTTTCATTGGAGCCTCCTTGTAAATTTGGAAAGAATCGTTTGGTATGATTCCCTCTGTCAAGCAGATCGGTAAATCATGCCAACTTGTCTAGTCATAAGAGGTGATTTTGAATGAAAGAGGGTACAGTGGGGTTATCGGTAACAAAAAGAGATTTATATGAATCGTAATTGCCGAAATATAAAAAATACTCCGGCAACGTGTGACTATTTACATC
>JALWRO010000200.1:1770-4662 GCA_027080605.1 Campylobacterales bacterium | reverse complement strand
GACATACCCTCTTATCTCGTTGCCTCCGTTATCGTAATGGTTTGGTAAACTATCGAAAGTTTCCGCTTTGAAACCTTTTTCTTGCGGAAGCTCTGCGGTATAATCTACCGTCAACGCTTTGGTCAAACCAACCGCTTTTGCAAGATCATTCAGTACATACCCGCTATATGCCAGCGCCGCATTGGTCGGTACCACTCTTTTGTTGAAGCTCGTGAACGTTCCCTCCTGCTGATTAAGTGCAGGCATATCCAAATCACCGTCTCCCAGTGCACTTAACACAAAATCACCGTCAGCATTGTATCCGAGAACCGCACTTCCGGCTTTTTCGTCAAGATCACAAATAAGAGAAACACCGAGGGTATTTGTTTTGGAAGGAATCACCATGACTGTAATATTGGTATATTTATCAACCGCACCGGCAAGTTTTGCTATATTTTCCGCTCTTTCATGAGTATAACAATCTTCACCGATCACCAGTGTAAAGGTATCTTTTTTGGCAAGCATTTTTGTCATTTTGGCATCAAAGTCTTCAGGCAATGCAACCGCATCTTTGTCAAATCCTTTGACGACATCCGCTATCTCACCCGAAAAATCGTTGTTCAACCCCTCAATCTGACTGAAATAGTCGAGGATAAATGCCAGTACATGCTCCTCGGCGCCGGGCTTATGATAGACAGGCATCATATTTTTTGCAAAACCCTCTACGACACTGTCACCAACCGGATGAAAATAGAGTCCCGCACCTTTGTTCATGGTGACAGCATTGTTCAATGCATAACCGATATTCGGCGCATCATATCTGACCTGTGTACCCATGCTAATTACAAAATTTGAGGCTTTGATCGCATTGATGTCAGCGCTGTAGAGTGATTTTCCGCTGACACTGCTATAATGCTTCATGAACTGTTGATACGCATATGCATCTTCATTGACAAGTTTCAAACCGAGTTTCTCTTTCAGTCTTTGTAGTATCAACGCCTCTTCATTGGTAATATAGGAGGAGAATCGGATGGTATCCGCTTCTTCCGTCAGAAATTTGACCGCTTTTTCAAACATCGGTTTGTCTTTACCGACAACCCTGTTTTCAAAATCAAACCCAAATCTCGCACCACCATGCAACGGTACAAAATGCGGATCATTGGTAACACGGAAAATCTTCTCATCATAGTTTTTCATATCCCCATGTTTGATATTGTAGTAGATCAGAGAACAGTCGCTGCTATGTGGATTGGATGCAGGAATTTTTGTCAATTCCCATGCATTTGCCGTATATTGGAAATCTGTACTGATCAGTGCACCCACCGGACAAACAGCGATACACTCACCACAATCCTGGCAATCGAGACTATTGTCTTCCTTGACAGTACCTATAATAGATTTTTGTAGTTTGTTCCACATCGCGTAGGCGTCTTTGGGCATAGAACCTTTTAACTCTTTATCAACCGCTTCACCGCCCCGTGGTACTGTTTTAAGTACACTGTCCCCGATCATATCCTTACACACGGTAATACACTTTTCACACACAATACAAAGACTTGCATCGTATTTCATCAGCCCCCAGTCACGAATCGGTCGCAGCGTATCCGGAATAGCGTACTTTTGCTCGTTGACATTCATGTAAAGTGTATAGTCCTGCAATTCACATTCGCCACTTTGGTCACAAACACCACACTCGAGAGGATGGTTGACATCATACACCTGCATGATAGACTCTCGCTCTTCCGCAATTGCATCACTGTCGGTGACGATATCCATACCGTCTTTCGCTTTGGCGTTACATGCATAGACACGTTTACCGTCGGCTTCTACAATACAAAGCCTGCATGCCAGTGTCGGCGAACAACCTGTCTGGTAACAGATAGCGGGAATAAACACACCCTCTCTTCTCGCAATATTAAGAAGAAATTCGCCCTCTTTTGCTTTATAGTCAATACCGTTAATTTTAACTGTTATTTCGCTCATTTGTTCACCTGTTTTATTTTCGCTTTATTAAATCGATACTGCGCACCGATCTGCTGTCCCGCAAAACCGAGGTCAAATATCGGCATCAATGCTATCGTGCCTTTCAAAGTCTCATCGAGCCTGAACGCTTTTTCTATCGACTGACCGTTGAATGAAATTTCAACCACATCACCGTCCTGGATTTTCGCAGCTGTTGCAAACTGCGGTGATCCACGCAATTCAGTTTCGTTGGGTAAATGTGTACATATATTTGTAAAAACGTTTTTCTGACTGTTAGGGTTGCAAACATAAACAACCGTACCGTCATAGCTCTCAAGCTCCGCTACCTCAGAGAGTTTGCCATCCAATGCGACATCGACTTCATGAAGCGTATATCCCCGTACTTCGGTTCCATCATTGTCAAAGAAACACGGCAACTGGTCAAACTCTTCCGCTGCATATCCTTTCTCAGCAGGAAGTAACGGTGTATAGTCAATTGTATAACGCTTGTTCATCCCAAGTTTATTTGCAATGTCATTGAGACAAAATCCGTCAAATCCCAAAGCAACATTCGTAGGAACAACTGTTTTGTTCAGGTTGGTAAATGTTCCTTCCTGCTGATTGAGCGCAGGCATATTCACATCTCCCGCACCTTCGATCGCACTCAGGACAAAATCACCCGTTTCATTATAACCGATTGTGTAATCTCCAGCTTCATCATCCAGGTCACAGATGAGCGACACACCAAGTGTATTAACGGAAGGAGGAACGATCACAACATCAAAATCGCTGTATTTTTCCAGAATACCTAAAATTTTTGCAATATTTTCCGCCTGCGGATGCGCGTATAAATCTGAACCAACAATCAAAGTATAGGTATGTTTACGTCTGGTTTTTTTGAGCATTTTAGCAATCTCTTCTTCTCCGACATTGCTCTCCGCACTGATGTAC
>JALWRO010000200.1:0-1760 GCA_027080605.1 Campylobacterales bacterium | reverse complement strand
CTCATCCAGCCCGTCAAAAAATACCGCTAGCTCATCCGACAATTGTGCTTTTTGCAAAAATGCTTTGGCAAAGAGTGCCAATACACTCTCTTCCGTACCTGCTTCATATTTTACAAATTGTGTCACCAGCGTTTTGATTGAATCGTCTTCAAGCGGGTGCATATAAATCACTTCGGCAGATTTTTTCTTGGATGCCTGATTCACTTTGAATTTCAACCCCGGAATATCACTGGCAATACGCGTACCAAGCACAACAATATAGTCACTTTCAAGTACTGTTTGCGCAGTTCCGTTATAGAGTGATTTACCTCTCGTACTTGCAAAAGCTGTTAAAAACTTTTGATAGTTTCTCGCTTCTTCATTCACGAGTTTGTATCCGTGTTTCTCTTTAAGCTGCTGCAAAATAAACGCTTCTTCATTCGTAATAATTGAACTGAATCTGATCGTATCGGCTTTTTGAAACGCTGCAACCGCTTTCTTCATATCGTCATCGGTGTTGGCACCTCTGTTTTCAAAATCGTATCCGTAGCGACAAACACCTGCCATCGTATCAAACTCATATTCGTTACGTACACGGTATATTTTTTCTCGTTTGACTTCGTAATAGATCATATTTCCCAGACTTGAATGAACACATGCTGCAGGTACTTTAGTCAGTTCCCATGAATTGGTAAAATATTTAAAATCCCTGTCGGAGAGTGCACCTACCGGACAAACGGCAGCACACTCGCCCCAGTCAACATTGGGATTATCTTTTTTAGTATTGATGATAATCGAGTTATACCCGCCCGGTTTGATCTGTAACGCATCATCACCGATAATTTCATTACAAACGCGGACACACCTTTCACATAAAATACACAAGTAAGGATCATAAGAGATGTTACCCCAGTCTTCAAGCGGTCTGGCATGTTCCTGTGCGGCAAACTCCTGCTCATTGACATTGAACTCCATCGTTTTGTTTTGAAGATCACATTCGCCAGATTTCGGACAGACACCACACTGCAAAGGATGGTTGACATCGTACAACTTCATAATATTTTGTCGCTGCTCGTAAAGTGACCTGGACTGTGTCGTTACTTTCAGTCCTTCAACCACTCTCTCCTGACAACTGAGTACAGGATCTTCCATACCGTCAATATCCACAACACACAAACGACATGAAGCGATCGGCTTCAATTTTGAAAGGTAGCACATCGTTGGAATATAGACACCGTGGCGTCTGGCAACCTGCAAAATCGTTTCATCCTTATAGGCTGTCACTTTTTTGCCGTCAATCTCAAGGTTGATTGTTGTTACGCTCTCTGTTTTTACCATATTACACCGCCACCATTGCTATATAATAACATCGCATACATCTGCTCGCCTCATTGACAGCCTGCTCATGTGTAAACCCGAAATTTACCTCTTCCTGTGAATATTTACGCGTTTCAACATCGAGCTTTTCACTCACTTCTCTCGGCAGCCCGGCAACCCAGCCTTTGACTTTTTCATTTTTGTCATACACTTTCAAAGCACGTAGATGATCTTCCATAATCTCTTCGTCGAGCAGAGTCAGCTTCCCGTCATGCACATAACGACTCATAACCGAAGCAGCCCTCTTTGCCTGTCCAACGGCATTGACAATAGTCATCGGTCCATATTCACAGTCACCTGCCGCAAAGATACCGGATCGGCTGGTCTGATAGGTTTTACCGTCTGTTTTCAACGTGTTCCAGCTGGTCAGTTCCAGTTCCCACTCTTCCGGAATATAGCCCAGG
>JALWRO010000199.1 GCA_027080605.1 Campylobacterales bacterium | reverse complement strand
ATCCGTACCTTCGACAATGCCCTCATTACCGTACCAAACGCCGAACTGGCGAATACACCGCTGAAAAACTGGAACCGCCGCACTATCGGACGGCGCATCAAAATGTACATCGGCGTGACCTACAGCGCCAAAAAAGAGAACCTCGAAGCGGCAATCAACGATATCACCGCCATGCTCAAAAACCATCCCGACATCATCACTTCCGATAAAATAGACCGCAGAACCATACGCAGACACTATAAGGAAGCAGGGAAATTTCTCTCACTCGAAGATAAACTCGGCATCAAAACCACCCTCCTCGTCTATCTTGACAGCTTTTCCGCATCCTCCATAGACTTCATGATCTACACTTTTTCAAAGTCGGTACAATGGGAAGATTGGCTGAGAACAAAACAGGATATTATGTATAAAATTATGGATATTTTAGAGCAACACGATCTGGAATTTGCATTTCCGTCACAGACACTCTATTTTGACGAAGAAAATATTGCACAGAGTGCCAAAGCACTCAAAAACGGGAAGTAATCTCCCCGCAGTTTATAACAGTCCGATCTCTTCAAGTATCGGCACAATTTTTCCAGAAAGCTTCTCCAGCTCCAGCGGCAACAAAGAAAATGCCTTGTCCTCGAGCTTCCACTCCGCAATCTTTTCCAGCGTCATACTCTTCTCTTCCGGAGTCAAATGCTCCGCCTCTTTCACCGCTTTTTCAAGTTTTTCCACTTTTTCCTGATGTGCTTTCATGATATTCCTTTCTCTCATTGTATATATGTAAAAGAGATTATACCCTATCTATGGTAATGAACAGTCGCACACAGATTTTTTTCTCTGTTATGCAGCGATTTTGCGCACAAAAGATCTTGACAATCCCGCATTATCACACTACTATTATACTATTAAAACCATCCATCAAAGGAGCTTCATGACAAAAGATATCATCGGTTTCGGTATTGCCGGAAATTTTGCCAGACATTTGGAACAGGCGGGTGAGAGTGCAGACTTTGTCGGTATCGAAACTGCCGAAGAGGATGCCCCCAAAGGTATTTTCCCCACCTATGTACCAGGAGACGAAACCTTCCTGGGCATATGGCCTTTTTCAAGCACAACCATCACCAACCCCGGAAAACCGATCCAGATGGAGCCGGAAATCGCCCTGCTTTGCGATATTGCCTATGAAGAAGAGAATGTTTCAGCAATCACCCCGACCCGATTCGGCGCTTATAACGACTGCTCGATCCGTATCGAAGGTGCACCTAAAATCAGCGTCAAAAAGAACTGGGGAGCAAACAGCAAAGGCATCACCGAACAGCTGCTTCCGCTCGACAGCTTCAGCCACGGAAGCATGCTCGACCACTATGCCCTGACCTCCTTTATCAAACGGAACGGTACGCTGCACCAGTACGGTGAGAACAGTCCTCTCTCCACTTACAGTTACTTTTACGAAAAACTAACTGACTGGATCGTCGATCGTCTGAACAACCAGCAAGAGACCGGACCGCTTGAAAACCTTAAAGCTCTGCTCAAAAAAGCCGCATACCCGAAACAGATGCTCATCTCCATCGGCGCCACACGCTATACCCCATACGGCGAAACCCACTATCTCGAAAACGGAGATATCTTGTATGTCATTACTTACGATACACGTTTGTATACACATGAAGAAATTATGAAAATGGCAGAAAAGGACACTTTTTATGAAGAGGGAATCAGCCTGCTGAAACAGCGAGTAGCGTCATAACATCCTGTCAGGCAGAAGTATTCCTTCTGCCCATCCCCTTTAAAGCTTACATGATATAATTAGGTTTTTACCAATCTTCAAGGAATTCGATGCAGTTTGAGACTTACCCGTTTGAAAAACTAACCAACCTTCTGGAAGGCATTACGCCGAATCCCGAGTACGATCCCATTACACTGACCATCGGCGAGCCGCAGTTTGCGACGCCGCTTTTTATTCAGGATGCGTTCACAGAGAGTGCCCATCTTTTGAACAAATACCCCAAAACAGCGGGGGAGGCGGCGCTGCGCAACGCGCAAAGAGAATTTGTTTCGTACCGTTTCGGTGTCGATCTGGACGATGCGCAAATTATCCCCACTTTCGGTACCAGAGAAGTGCTTTTCAACTTTCCGCAGTTTCTGCTGGCAGAGAAAAAAGAGCCGGTGATGGCGTTTACCAACCCCTTTTACCAGATCTACGAAGGCGCGGCGATTGCAAGCGGTGCGAAGATACACCATATCAACCTGACCAAAGCAAACGGTTTCAAGGCGCAGATCGATCCTGATATGCTGCAGGAGTGCGATTTTGTCATCATCAACTTTCCGAACAATCCCACCAGCGCGAGTATGGATATCGACGAATTGACACAATGGGTCGAAGCGGCGCTTGCATATGACTTTGTGCTGCTTAACGACGAGTGTTACAGCGAAATCTACACCGGTTACAAAGACCCTTCACTGTTGGAAGCGAGTATCAAAGCGGGCAATCCAGATTTTAAAAATATTCTGGTCGTAAACTCCATCTCCAAAAGAAGTTCCGCGCCGGGGCTGCGCTCCGGATTTATCGCCGGAGATGCCGATATACTCAACGCATATATGCGTTACCGTACCTATGTGGGGTGTGCTTCGCCTCTGCCGTTGCAGGCGGCGGCGGCGGCAGCCTGGGAAGATGAAGGACACGTCGCCTTTTTCAGGGAACTCTACGCCAAAAATTTCCAGATCGCAAAGGAAGTTCTCGGCACGCCGATCCCAAAATCGACTTTCTATCTCTGGCTGGAGGTGGAAGATGACCTGGCATTTACCCAAACACTCTATCATGAAAAAAACGTCAAAGTCTTGCCGGGATCATTTCTGAGCCGGGGTGACTTTGCCGAAAAGTATGTACGGATCGCCCTCGTCGAGGATGAAATACGCACCAACGAAGCGATGGAAAGGATTAAACCGTATGTCAAATAAGATTCATTTTATAGGTATCGGCGGTATCGGACTTTCGGCGCTCGCACGTTTTCTCAAGCGAAACGGCTACACCATCAGCGGTTCCGATATGAAAGAGACACCCATCACCCGTACCCTGAGACAGGAGGGAATCGATGTCTCCATTCCCCAGTCGGCGGAGAATATCACCGACCAGTCGATCGTCATCTACTCCGCCGCCGTCAAACCGGACAATCCGGAGATTCAGGCGGCAAAGGAGAAAGGGATGCTGCTGCTCTCCCGAAAAGAGGCGCTTCCGTTCATTCTCAAAGGCAAAAAAGTTTTCGCAGTCGCCGGGGCGCACGGCAAAAGTACCACTTCCGCGATGCTCGCCGCAATTATCGAAGGCTCAGTCATCATCGGAGCAGAGAGCAAGCAGTTCGGCTCCAATATGCACTTTGTCGAGAGTGAAAATCTCATCTTCGAAGCGGATGAGAGCGACGCCAGCTTTCTCAACACCAACCCCTACATCGCCATCGTGACCAATGCCGAACCGGAGCATATGGAGTTTTACGACTACGACCTGAACCGTTTTTACGACGCTTACCGGACATTTATCCAAAAAGCGAAAATCCGCGTCATCAACGCCGAAGATGAGTTTCTCTCCACCCTGACCGACATCGAAGCGATCAGGCTCTACCCGGGCAAAGATATCAAAAGCATCAAAACAGTCATCATCGACGGGGAACCCTACACGTCGTTCGTACTCAAAGATCTGGGCACGTTTGAAGTCTTCGGCGTGGGAGAGCATATTGCCATCAACGCCTCTTTGACGATACTCGCCGCCATTACCCAAAACTCCCTCGAAGAGGTGCGCCGCAACCTGCGTGCCTACAAGGGGATCAAAAAACGCTTCGACATTCTCGAAAAAGATGCACGTCATGTCATCATCGACGACTATGCCCACCACCCTACCGAGATTGAAGCGACGATCAAATCCGCCCGAAAATACGCCCGCCTGCTGGGGCTGAAAAAAGTGACCGCCATCTGGCAGCCGCACAAATACAGCCGCACCATCGATAACCTTGAAAAGTTCAAAGAGTGTTTCGTCGGTATCGACGAGCTGGTCATTCTGCCGGTCTATAACGTCGGCGAAAAGGAGCAGTTCATCGACTTTGCACGACACTTTCAGAAATACAACCCGCGCTTTGCCGATGCCGTCTCCAGAAAAGAGGGTGCGGTGGAGTTGCTCAAAGACCACAAAGAGATCGGTTCACTTCATGAAGGACTCATCATCGGACTCGGTGCGGGCGACATCACCTATCAGCTGCGGGGTATCGAATAGTGCAAATTCTTATCGGGCTCTTTTTTCTGATTGTCGCCGGAACGCTGATCGCCGCCAGACTCGAAGCGATCTCTCATGAAAAGAAACTTCAAATTCTCAAAACCGCAGCCCTGGTGCTGACGCTGCTGTGGCTCTATGAGATGAGCGTCGATTATGAAGATACGAAAGTGCGCAACCTTTACAACGCTTTCAAACAGGGCAAAACGATCGTCTGCAAAGATCAGAAAGTGACACCGGAGCACTTCTATTTTGAAACAGGCACGGAGTCCTTCGTCAGCACCGACGAAAAGGGACCGCTCAGCGGACTGATCTACCCCGCCGACGAATGTGAGATCGAAAGTGACTAGCCTGCTTTCCAAACTCGACCTTCAGGATTTCATCACCGGGTACAACAAATTTCTCGCGCGTCCCAAATCCCTCTTTATGG
>JALWRO010000198.1:16648-17611 GCA_027080605.1 Campylobacterales bacterium | reverse complement strand
TTACCGTAGGGGAGATTGAAAACGAAGCCTTTTTTTGTATATGTGAAGCAGCGCTCGATGAAAAGGTATGTTTCAAAACGGCTGAGGATGTTCATCGACCCGCTGGCGATGTAAAAGTCCGCTTCTTCGAGCAGATCGTGCAGAATGTCTTTTTGTTCGATACGCTGCTTCGTCCGTTCTCCGGCGATCTTCACACTCTCGGGCACAATCTCATATCCGATATATCGCACTTCATGAAGCGGTTCGATGTAGCGGTAAAAATCTCCAAACCCGCACCCCGCGTCGATAAGCGTATCGCCTGTTTCAAGGTCGTTTTGGATCAGTTCATGAATGATTTCAAAACGCCTAATTTGTGAATAATCGTCGTGCCAGTTGAGTCCTTTGGCGGTTTGACCGTGCTTTTTGAGGGCGTTTTTGTAGAATTTGTCATTGTTGATGCGTGGCATGGTTTATTATACACTATTTGGTATAGTATTTGCTCAATAAAGTTTAAAATATTTCACAAAAGGTTTCTTTGTGTTCAATAATAAAAATATCCTCATCACCGGTGGGACAGGAAGTTTTGGAAAACAGTTTACCAAAACGCTTTTACAACGCTACAAACCCAATAAAATCATCATCTACTCCCGTGACGAGCAGAAGCACTTTCAGATGGCGCAGGAGTTTAGGGATTCATGTATGCGCTTTTTTGTCGGGGATGTGCGTGATTTCAAACGCTTGCGAAAAGCGATGCAGGAGGTGGATTACGTTGTGCATGCCGCGGCGATGAAGCATGTACACATTGCCGAATACAATCCGATGGAGTGTATCAACACCAATGTCCACGGAGCGGAGTTTGTGATCGATGCCGCGATCGATTGTGGGGTAGAGAAGGTGATTGCGCTTTCGACGGATAAAGCGGCAAGTCCGATCAATCTCTACGGTGCGACGAAACTGGCGAGTGATAAACTCTTTGTCGCGGCA
>JALWRO010000198.1:4005-16638 GCA_027080605.1 Campylobacterales bacterium | reverse complement strand
GCAAATAAGGTCGGCGGCACCAAAAGGACCCGTTTTTCCGTCGTACGTTACGGCAATGGCGTCGGCAGTAACGGATCGGTGATTCCCTATTTTCAGAAACTGCTTCATGAAGGGAAAAAGCTCACCATTACCGACGAGCGTATGACACGCTTTTTGATTACTTTACAGCAAGGTGTCGATTTTGTGATCGAGAGTTTTATGCGGATGCACGGCGGAGAGATATTTGTTCCCAAGATTCCTTCGATGAAGATGACCGAACTTGCTTTGGCGATGAGTGGCGGTGAACCTTATGAAGTGATCGGTATACGTCCTGGCGAAAAGCTTCATGAAGCGATGATTACCAAAGAGGATAGTCTCAGAACACTGGAGTTTGCAGACCATTATGTGATCAAACCGACGATCCGTTTTACCGAAGCGGTCGATTTTACGATCGATGCCAAAGGAGAGCAGGGCAGGCCTGTCTCAGATGGATTTGAGTATAGCTCCGATACAAATGACTGGTGGCTGGGTCGTGAAGCATTTTTGGAGTTGATAAAGTGAAAAAGTCTCTTCCTTACGGCAGACAAACAATAGATGAAGAGGATATTGCATCGGTTATTGAAGCATTGCAATCTGATCTGATCACAACAGGTCCGAGAGTAAAAGCGTTTGAAGAGGCACTTTGTACTTATACCGGTGCGAAATATGCGGTAGCGGTCGCCAACGGTACGGCGGCGTTGCACCTGGCTTCACTGGTACTCCTTAACAAAGGGTACAAAGTACTTACCACGCCCAATACCTTCCTCTCTACTGTCAATGCGATTGTCTATGCCGGTGCAAAGCCCGTTTTTATCGATATCACAAAGGAAGGAAATATCGATCTGGATTTGTGTGAAGAGATGCTGCAAAAAGATCCGCAGATCAAAGCCCTGTACGGAGTGGCGTTTTCTGGAAAGATGCTCGATCAAAAGAGACTGGCATCGCTGAGGGAGAAGTATGGCGTGGCGATTTTGGAAGATAACGCCCATACAATCGGTGCTGTGAGTGAGGGTATCAAAGCGGGAAGTTGTGTCAATAGCGATGCTTCAATCTTCTCTTTTCATCCGGTAAAAAATATGACTACAGGCGAGGGCGGGGCGATTACGACCAATGATTCTGCGCTTCATGAACGGCTGTTGCATTTACGAAATCATGGCATCGTACGCAAACCGGAAGTCGCGCCGTGGTATTACGAAATGCAGCATCTGGGATTTAATTACAGACTGACCGACATACAGGCGGCGCTCGGGTTGAGTCAGTTGCATAAGCTGGATGGATTTCTTGCTAAAAGAAGAGAGATTGCCAAAAGGTATCATGAAGCGTTTGCAAATAGCCCCGTAAAACCGCTTTATCCTTTTGATGAAGGAAGCACCTATCACCTTTTTGTCGTACGTGTGCAAACCGATGATAAAAAAGCACTTTTTGAAAATCTGATCGAAAGAGGTGTCGGCGTGCAGTTGCACTATATCCCTGTCAACAAACAACCTTACTATCGTAAACTCGGATACGGGAAAGAAACAACTCCTCAGATGGATAAATACTATCAGGAAGCGATCTCTTTACCGATCTACCCGACGCTTGGTGAGGAAGAGCAGGCGTATGTGATCCAAACACTTTTTGAGGTAGTAAATGGATAGAGTGATTGCCATTATCCCCGCCCGAGGGGGTAGCAAACGAATCCCCCGAAAAAATATTAAACTTTTCCTCGGTAAGCCATTGATTGCCTACTCGATTGAAACGGCGAAAAAGAGCACCCTGTTCGATAAGATCGTCGTCTCTACCGATGATGATGAGATCGCCGAAGTTTCGAAAGCATATGGTGCGGAGGTACTCAAAAGACCCAAAGAACTGGCAGATGATTTTACCGGAACGGCAGATGTGACCAAACACGCTTTAAGTGTTTATACAGGATATGCGTTTGCCTGTACCATCTATGCAACCGCGCCGATGCTTCATGAAAAGTATTTGAAAGAGGGGCTTATCCAGCTAAAACAAAATGAAGATGCTGTGATGGCGTTTGCTATCACGACGTTTGCCTACCCAATCTGGCGCAGCTTCAGAATCACAGAAAACAACAGATGCGAAATGTTTTGGAAGGAGAACTATCACAAAAGAAGCCAGGATCTGGAAGAAGCTTTTTATGATGCGGGGCAGTTTTATTGGGAGAAGGCAGGTGCGCAAAAGAGTGACATAGCATTTGGCAAAGATTCCATTCCTGTTAAGATACCGAGACATCTGGTACAGGATATCGATACGCCGGAAGACTGGAAAAGGGCTGAAATCATGTACAGGGTCATTCAGGAAATGGAAAATGGCTAACATTCTCTTTCGTGCCGATGCTTCCTCGCAAATAGGTACCGGTCACATCATGAGAGATCTGGTTTTGGCAAAGCAGTTCAAAGAGGACAATATCATCTTTGCCTGTCAGGAACTGGAAGGCAATTTGACAGATCAGATCCCTTACCCGGTTGTGATACTCAAAAGTAATGATATTGAAGAACTCGATCAACTGATAAAAAAATTGCAAATAGATATGATCGTTATCGACCACTATGATATTGATTACGAGTTTGAAAAACAACTCAAAATTCATAATCCAAAACTCAAAATTTTCGTCCTGGACGATACATACGAAAGACACTATTGTGATATATTGCTCAATCACAATATCTGTGCGGATGCAAAAAGATACGAAGGTTTGGTGCCCGAAAAATGTGAGCTTAGATGCGGGAGTCAATATACACTGCTTCGTGAAGAGTTTTATGAAGAAAAAGGAATCAAGCGGGAAAAAATTTATGATCTTTTCATTGCACTTGGCGGGGCAGATACACAAAATTTAAATCTCCAGCTTCTGGAAGTTCTTCCTCATTATTTTAAAATAGCGGTCGTCACTACGAGTGCCAATAAAAATATAGAAGAGTTAAAAGTTTATGTGAAAGAGAGCGTGTCTGTAGATTTATATATTGATTTTAACCAAATTGCGAAATTGATGAATCAAAGCAGGTTTGCAATTGTCACTCCGAGTGTAACGGTTCATGAAGTTCTTTTTATGGAGTTGCCCTTTTTAGCGATTAAAACTGCTGAGAACCAGAAGGATATGTTTGCATATTTGTTGAATTATGGCTATAGTGTATTGGAAAGTTTTCAACCAGATAAGCTGGAGAAGATGGCAATTGACCTAAAAAACTTTATTGATCTGTCTTATACTGAAAAAGTTGAAGTCTTGTCATGGCGTAATCATCCCTCTGTAAGAAAATGGATGTTCGATAAAGAACCCATAGCATTAAAAGACCATATCTCTTATATTGATGGGTTGAAAAAGAAAATAGATCGGATCTATTTTGTTGTCAGGCAATTTGGGCAAGCTGTAGGTGTTATAGATTTTACACATATTGACCGTAATAATTTAATCGCAGAAATTGGACTCTACGCCAGACCGACACTGAAAGGGGTGGGAAGTTTGCTCATGCAAAATGTCCTTATGTACGGTTTTGAGGATCTGAAACTTAAAAAGTTAATAGCCAAAGTATTTGAGGAGAATCTTTCAGCGATACGACTTTATGAAAAATTTGGTTTTAAGCAAGTGGATCGACAAGGCACACTGATTGTAATGGAGAAAAAGAGATGAAAACAGGTGATTTTGATCTTAGTCGTGATGGTGTCTATATTATCGCCGAACTCTCAGCCAACCATGGTGGAGACATGATGATAGCAAAAGAGAGTATCAAAAATGCCAAAGAGACAGGGGCGAATGCGATTAAACTGCAAACTTATACTGCTGATACACTGACTCTGGACAGCGATAGAGAGGATTTTATTATAAAAGGCGGCACACTTTGGGACGATAGAAAGTTGTATGATTTGTATCAAGAGGCTTATTTACCCTGGGAGTGGCATGAAGAACTCTTTACATATGCAAGAGAGATCGGTATCGATATCTTCTCCTCTCCTTTTGACAAAACAGCAGTAGATTTTCTGGAACAGTTCGATCCGGTTGCTTATAAAATCGCCTCTTTTGAGATTACCGATTATGAGTTGATTCGGTATGCCGCATCCAAACAGAAACTCATGATTATCTCAACAGGCATCGCTACGATCGACGAGATACAGGATGCAGTTGATATCTGCAGAAGCGAGGGAAATGAGGATATTGTTTTACTCAAGTGTACCTCAGCCTATCCCGCACCGCTGGAAGAGGCGAATCTGAAAACAATACCCAATCTGGCGGAGACATTTGGTGTCGTTGCCGGTTTTTCAGATCATACACTGGGCATCACCGCCCCTGTCGCAGCGGTAGCGCTTGGTGCCAGAGTGATTGAAAAACATTTCATTCTCGATAAATCCATCGGCGGACCGGATATCGATTTTTCACTCGATAAAGAAGAATTTGCTCAAATGGTAAAAGCTGTCAGAGATACGGAAAAACTGCTTGGCAAAGTGGACTACTCCATGACGGAAAAGAAGAGAAAATCACGTCAGTTTGCAAGAAGTCTCTATGTCGCCAAGGATATCAAAAAAGGTGAGGTAATTACCGAAGAAAATATCCGAAGTGTACGTCCAGGGTATGGTTTGCATCCAAAATATTTGAAAGATATTCTGAGAAAAAGAGCGGTAAAGGACTTGCCTTTTGCCACTGCTTTACGATGGGAAGATATCAAATCCTAGCAGACAGCTTCCTGGTTATATTCGATTTCCAATGCACCTTTCTTCTCATTGATCACTTTTAAAATTGCTTCGATATTCACCATTACCCGGTAACACCATTCATGATGAAAGACGATCATCTTCCAGTTTTTATGAATACGCTCTTTTTGAGTGCGTTCCGGCTGAATACTCCAGTAGGCGATATCATATTCCAGATGTGTCAAAAGAGGAGAAATCAGAAAGCCATAAAAAGATTCAAATTGTCCGCCATAGTAACTATTACGAACTTTGGCGATTTTATCGACTAGCTTTTTAGTCTCTCTCTCTTTAACATGAAGATGAATATCTTTAATATCGTACTTTTTATATCGGTTGATCGTCTGTGTGATCTCTTTGAGTAGTTTTTTGACCCTTCTTTGCATCTGCTCCGCTATTTCGACAACTTCATCAATTTTTTGCATAGATTGTGCTATCTTTTCATAAGCCTCTTCTTCAGAAGGTTTTTCGAGAACGATTTTTTGTTTCACCCGATCGGTCTTAACATAGGTATCGATCACTTCATGAAATGGCATCTCTTTGGTGCCTGCAATTCTGGCACCGCCTTCTGTGGCATTGATCGTGACAATCTTTCCTTCGATATTGTTTTGTGCAATTACTTTTTCATAACCGCTCAGAAAGAGTTTCCAAACCCAGGTAGTTTTTACTTCTCCTTCTCCGCCATATGCCGTGATGTAGTCATCTTTACGATCGTTGTGTTTGACCTCATCTTCTCCAAAGATATGGTTTTTAGCATGTGAAGAACCGTCTTTACCATATGCAAGATCCTGTCCAATCAGCACGATTTGTTTAAAACCAATTTTTGAAGCAATTTCATAGGCTAAATTGGCTGCACTCATGCCAACACCGACATAACCCCATTCGTCAAGCTGCATATAGTAGTAGTGTGTACCAGTAGGACGCATACTTAGCTGGATTTGACCGTTTTTGATATTATTCAGAATTGCTTCATCTACAATAGCTGTCAACGCAAAGACAATATCTTTTTGAAATTCTGCAGAAGTATTTTCATAAAATTTTGCAGTGAGCGCAATACGTTCTATCGAGGTGACAATATCAGGTTTGATCCCCTCTTTTTCCAAAATAGGCAATGAGGCATCGACAGAGATGATGGTCACGTAATCCTTGATCTTTTTTAGCAAAGGTAACTGCTTTACCAGAGATGGACCGGTTGCGACGATGACGGCTGTATCAGTTGTTTTACCTTTTTTCTCCAGTTCTCTCAGCGTAGGGTTTTTCACCATAACGGGAAGATTTTGTATGAAGTGATCGAGTCCCAGCAGTTCATCGGTTGCATCGTTTCCGGTTGCATTGACATGGTAAGAAAAGACTTTTGTAACTGCCTGATTTACTTTGGTGATATCGTCGAGGTACTTATCGTAAAACGGCGTGTGCAGATGTAGTTCATATGCTTTGAAATAGACTGGATCCGTACCGTTGGTAAGTAAGGAAAATTTACTTGAATCAAAATCTGTGGTATGTATAATTTTTATCCTTCTGTTTGCAATATCTTTGGATAAATCAGTGAGATTCATGGCAATATAGATCAATTCAAGTTCCGGCTCAAAGATATAAAGACTTTTTAAAAAAGGATTTGCAAGAAGTTGTTGATAAAGATAACCGTTGCCTATACCGTAAAAATAGAGTGAATTGTATAGCTTATACTTTTCAAAGCTTTTGAGTGTCTGTTCGATCTCTTCAACAGGTTGAGCCTGATATAAAGGCGTATGATCTCTGGTATCCAGAATATTGGCATTGGCAAAACTATCTGTCGCAAAGACTTCAAATGTCTGATTTCCGGAAATCTTGTTTAGTTTTGCGGCAAGGTTGAGATCTACCTGCTGTAAGGCAGCGAGATTTTTTTGAAAAATATCCATGAAGCACCCTTTTTCTAAAGGGGAAAGCATAAACTATGCCATATGAATGCGTGTAAAATAATCGGGTGCAGAGTTTTCTGCACCCGTTGAAGAGTGATACGAAAGATTTTTCTACTGGAGAAGTCTCATAACATTCTGCTGAGCGGCGTTTGCCTGACTCATCGCATAGACACCTGACTGTGCGAGAATATTTCGTTTTTTCAGGTTCGCGCTCTCTGCGGCAAAGTCAACATCCCGTATCGTCGATTCGGCGGCGGTAACATTTACCTGTGTGACGGATATGTTCCTGACCGTACTTTCAAGCTGGTTTTGTGTCGAACCGATATCGGAGCGAATTGCATCGATCTGTTTCAGAGCCGCATCGGTTGTCCGAATCGCTTTTTCAGCACCCTCTCTTGTTGTAACATCGATAGAGCTAAGTGCACTTTCTTTTGAGAGATGTTCCCCACCTGCGGCAAAACCGATTGCAGAAACTCCTGTTCCACCGAGATCAACTGCATGGTCTGATACAAGTGTGATATTCCCGACTTTGATTGCTGCACTAATACCGGTTGTTGCGGATAGTGTACCGGTACCACTGATTGTAATATCTCTACCGTCTTTTGCTGTAAGAACAAGTTTCCCACCATCATGTGTAGCAACAACACCGGTATCTTTGCTAACAGCATTGATTGCATTCATTAATGCACCGTCTGCATCACTAGCTTTAACTGTAACTGCTCCTATATCGACACCGTTAATTGTCAATGCTCCTGCGCTGATTGAACCACTGGCTACAGATTTGCCAGTAACAACATTTGTAGCAATTGCTGTGACTTCTGTTTTATCACTAACTGCATTGATTGCGATAGCTTTTGCCCAGGCTGAATTATTTGTTTGACCTGTGTTTGCACCTGAAGCAGTTGCTCCTACTGTTATTGCAGTACCATCCTTATCGGTAATAGTCAGACCACCTGTAAGTGCACCAGTTGTTGCAGTTGCACCTTGTTTGTCTACGTGTACACCAATAGCATTTGTTTTTGTATTGGCAATGTTGATACCGACAGTCTCTTCGGAGTATGCACCGATATGAAATTCTTTGTTTTGGAAAGAACCATCGAGCAGGTTTTGACCATTAAAAGAAGTAGTTTTTGCGATATTGTTTGCTTCTTTGAGAAGTTTATCTATATCCGCCTGGATCGCTTTTCTCGTATCGCTATTCTGTCCATCAGATGCCGCCTGAATCGCTTTGGTTCTGACAGTATTGATGATGTTGGTATACTCTTCAAGTGCACCGTCCGCAGTTTGTGCCACGTTAATACCGTCATTTGCATTTCTGATCGCCTGACCGAGACCGTTTGCCTGTGATTTCAGCTGGTTGGCGATCGCCATACCGGAAGCGTCGTCCGCTGCTTTGTTGATACGAAGACCTGTACTCAAAGCTTCGAGTGATTTATCAAGTGCTCTGTTGTTTTGCAGTGATCTCATATGAGCATTCATTGCACCTACGTTTGTGTTAATTCTAAATCCCATGGTAAATCCTTTTGTTATCATTATTTATGGCATCCTTGCCACTACAGAAACTAAATCGTACCGAAGTAAAGAAACTTAACCCTTTTGGGATAATTTTTTACCTTTTTTATACTATTTGAACAGGTTATGACTTTTATGAAAGATGTTTGATTTATATTTTGAAAAGTGTCGGTTTTGCAGGAAATTGGGCTTTGCAAAATATCCCCCTAATCAAAATCTGCTATAATACCTGCTTAAAAAATCAGTTTAAAAATGGAATGAGAGTTTGAAAAATCTAATCATAGTCGAGTCACCGACGAAAGCAAGAACCATCGAAAATTTTTTGGGGAAGGATTATACGGTTATCGCCTCCAAGGGGCATATTCGTGATCTTCCGAAGAGTTCGTTCGGGATTAAGATAGAGGGGCAGGAGTTTATCCCTGAGTACAGGGTATCGCGAGATCACTCCAAAGTGGTCAAGGAGATCAAGGATCTGGCGAAAAAGAGCGATCAAGTCTATATCGCGACGGATGAGGATCGCGAAGGGGAGGCGATTGGTTACCATATCGCCAAAGCAATTGGGGCAGATCCTACGGAGGTGCCGAGGATTGTGTTTCATGAGATTACCAAAAAGGCGATAGACCATTCTTTGAAGAATCCGCGCAAGATCGATCTGGACAGTGTCAATGCCCAGCAGGCACGTCGCTTGCTGGATCGTATTGTGGGGTATAAGCTCTCTCCATTGATTGCGTCGAAGATTCAGAAGGGGCTTAGTGCAGGGCGTGTACAGAGTGCGGCGCTGAAGATTGTCGTCGATCGTGAGCGTGAGATTAAGGCGTTTGTACCGGTTGAGTACTGGAGTTTGGATGCGGTCTTTAACAAAACGATTGATTCGATTCTGGTGGAGTATCAGGGTGAGAAGATCGAAAAGATGACGATTTCGAACGAAGAGCGTGCGAAGGGGATCGAAAGTACACTCAAAAATGATAGCTACAAAGTCGAGAAGATCGAGAAGCGTCAGCGTAAAACTTCGACCAATCCGCCTTTCATGACATCGACACTGCAGCAGACCGCTTCGTCGATGCTCGGTTTCAGCCCGCGTAAAACAATGATGGTCGCACAGACACTCTATGAGGGTGTGCAGACCGATCAGGGGACGATGGGTGTCATTACCTACATGAGAACGGACAGTCTCAATATCGCGCAGGAGGCGATTGACGCGGCGCGTGACAAGATCAAAAATGAGTTTGGTGATAAGTATCTTCCTCCCAAACCGAAATATTACAAATCCAAGTCCAAAGGGGCACAGGAGGCGCATGAGGCGATTCGTCCGACGATTCTCTCCTTTACGCCGCAGATTGCGAAAGGGTTTTTGAAACCGGATGAGTTGAAGCTCTATACATTGATCTATAACCGTTTCATCGCGTCGCAGATGACCGATGCTATCTTTGAGTCGCAGTCGATTATTTTTGCATCTGAAAACGGCAAGTTCCGGGCGACGGGCAGAAAACTGGTATTTGACGGTTTTTACAAAGTGCTCGGTACGAGTGACAAAGACAAGCTGCTTCCAAATCTGGAAGAGGGGCAGGAAGTGGAACTCAGCGAACTCAAAGCGAATCAGCACTTTACCGAACCGCCGTCACGCTACTCGGAAGCGAGTCTCATCAAAAAGCTGGAGTCTCTGGAGATCGGGCGTCCTTCAACTTATGCACCGACGATATCGCTTTTGACATCGCGAAATTATATTGAGATCGAGAAAAAGCAGTTGATTCCGACGGAGATCGCGTTTAAAGTGATCGAGATGCTGGAGCAGCACTTTAAAGATATTGTCGATAGTAATTTTACGGCGAAACTGGAAGAGGAGCTCGACGAGATCGCTGAGGGGAAAAAAGAGTGGCAAAAGGTGCTCTGGGAGTTTTACAACCCGTTTATCGGAGAGGTGGAGAAGGGTAAAAAGAATATCAAAAGTCAGAAAGTTGCCATACCGACGGGTGAAAAGTGTCCGCAGTGCGGCGAAGAGCTTTTGAAGCGTAAGGGACGCTATGGGGAGTTCATCGCGTGCAGCGGCTTTCCGAAGTGTAAATATACGCGTAACGTAGACGGTACCGAAAAAGAGAAGAAAGTGTTGCCAACGCTGGAAGGGGTTGCATGTCCTGAGTGTGGCGGCGGGATTGTCGAGCGTAAATCGCGCAGAGGGAAGTTTTACGGGTGTGCGAACTATCCGAAGTGTAAATTTATTTCGACTTATAAACCGGTGAATAAAAAGTGTCCGGAGTGTGGATATATGATGGCGGAGCGGACTTTCCGCAAAAAAGATATTTTCGAATGTATCAAATGTAAACATCGTGAAGATGCCTGACAAAACCGTTTTTCTCTGTGCAATCAGCAATATCTCCAGCGGGAGTTGCAGTGAGGATTGCGCTTTTTGTACCCAGAGTGCGCACTATCATGCCGATATTGAACGGTACAAATACAAATCGGTGGAAAATATTGTTTATGAAGCCAGACTTGCCCGTGCCAATCGTGCGATCGGTTTTTGTCTGGTGACAGCGGGAAAGGGTATTACCGACAAGACGCTTTCGTTTGTCTGCGAAGCGGCGACGGCGGTGAAAAAGGCGGAACCGGAGCTAAATATTATCGCCTGTAACGGTACCGCGAGCGTGGAACAGATGCGTGAACTCAAGCGTGCAGGCGTGGGTAGTTACAACCACAATCTGGAGAGTTCACGCGAATACTATCCAAAAATATGTTCAACCCATAGTTGGGAAGAGCGGTACGAGACATGTGAAAATGCGAAAGTTGCCGGACTGGATTTGTGTAGCGGAGGGATTTTCGGGATGGGTGAGAGTGAAGCAGACCGGCTCTCGATGGTGGTTGCTTTGAAAACGCTTGCTCCTGCATCGGTCGCGATTAACTTTTTTCATCCCAATCCTGCGTTACCGTTGAAAGAGAATGTTTTGAATATTGAAGAAGCACTGGATATTGTCAGGTATGTCAAGTCACAACTGCCGTCGTCGATGATTATGGTCGCGGGTGGACGTGAACGTATGTTTGGTGAGCGTCAGGCGGAGATTTTTGAGGCGGGTGCGAACGCTATTGTCATCGGGAATTATCTGACGACCAAAGGCAATGCGCCCGATAAGGATATTGTCATGCTCGAATCGCTTGGGCTGCAGATCGCACAAAGCTGTCATGGATAATGCAGTTTCCATTATCGTCACCCTGTCGATAATTATCTTTATCTCTCCCTACATCTCCCGTTTTCTCAAAATTCCTACAACACCTGTCGAAATTATCCTCGGTACGGTTATGGGGTATTTTCATTTTCTGGGGGAAAACCATCTTTTTGAGTTGATTGCTGAGGTGGGCTTTTTCTATTTGATGTTTCTGGCGGGGATGGAGGTCAATGTCCGCGATCTGATGAAAATGGATCGGCAGATTAAAACGCGGGGTATCATCTATATTACGTTGCTCTATGTTTTTTCCTATATCAGTGTCAAGAGTGTCGGTTTTGATACGATTTTTACCCTTTTCTTGCCTTTGATCTCTGTCGGTTTGATTGTGACGCTTTACAAAGAGTACGGTAAAGAGACAAAGTGGCTGAACCTTTCCATGCAGATCGGTGTACTTGGAGAACTGGTGAGTATCATTGCGCTGACGGTGACGGGTGCGATGCTGAAGCACGGTTACGGGATTGAGTTGTATGAAACGCTGGGGTTTCTGGTGCTCTTTTTGCTCTCGCTTGTGGTGGTGTTCAAACTTTTTCGGCTGCTTTTCTGGTGGTATCCGGAGTTCAAGACCTATCTGATTCCGTTGGACTGGGATAAGGATGAGAAAGATATCCGGCTCAGTATGGCACTTTTCTTTCTGATGATCGCTGTCATGCTCATGCTCGATCTGGAGATTGCGTTTGGCGCGTTCATTGCGGGGGTGTTTATTGCGACGTTTTTCGAGCATCACCGGGAGTTACCGCATAAACTTTCAACTTTTGGATTCGGTTTTCTGGTGCCGATATTTTTTGTCTATACCGGTTCGACGTTTAAACTCGAAGCGTTGCAGGAAGAGGGGCTGGTGATCTTTGCGCTGATGATCACAGCTTCGATGATTGCCATCCGGATGCTGTCGGCGGTGGCTTTTTTCAAAATCTTCAATTTCAAAGAGATGGCGCTTTTTGCACTCTCTCACTCCATGCCATTGACACTACTTGTTGCGATTGCCTCACTCGGGTACCATACCAACAAAATTATACAGTTCGAATATTATGCATTTATTCTGGCGAGTTTGTTTGAAGTGATTATCGTCATGGTGAGTATCAAGATGATTTCACTTTATGTACAGCGTCGCCAAAAGAGAGGAGACAGTACTACCGAAGGGTAATGAGATAGCCGTTTGACAGGTGTCTGATACGGTAGCGGTAGTTTTTGGCAAGAACAAAAGTGAGCCGGTAAAAGCATGAATGTGTACCGATTTTCAACATTTTGACGTAGGGTGATCGGACAGGTTTTTTGATGGTATCGTAGAGGACAAAATCGTCTCCGAAATCGAG
>JALWRO010000198.1:0-3995 GCA_027080605.1 Campylobacterales bacterium | reverse complement strand
ATTTTCAACTCTTTGCCTTTGGTGTAGATTTTCAGATTGTCATTGCTGTATATCAGATGAAATTTCAGTTTGTGATGTGTATGCCGTTTTGGGGTGCGATGCTTTTCATGAACAGGTTTGCAGACGCATATTTGTTTGACAGATGGTTTCTTTTTGGTAAAGAGAATCGGTTTTTTCTTTTTCTTTACCGGTTTGGTTGTTTCCCATACCTTTGGCTGTTGTGTTGTGTTTGTCTCATGTGGCTCTTCTGCCCGGCACTTTGCCGCTTTGATTACCGGGACAATCTCCTGTTGGAAATCCGGTGCGGGAAGAGGTTTGGTCAGGGGTTCGCCGCCATATTGGTTGACGGGGGCAAAAGGATTTTCTCTCGCCTGGAGTATGTGAACCTGGAACAGTAGTAATGCGGCTGCAAAGAGTAGTCGTTTCTGTTTCATGGTAACGGTGAATCCTCATCACTTTTTTCCGGCATCAGCGCACGCAGTTCAAAATACTTTTTTTGCAAAATAGCATTCTCTTTACTGATACGGGCTATTTTGGCATCGAGAATATGTTGCTGTTTTTTCAGGGACATCAACACTTCAAGAGAGTTTTTCCCGAAAAGTGTCTCTCCCATATAGACAGCGGCAAGCAACACCAGCAAAATCAGGAAAACAACCTGCAGAAAAGAGAAACCGCTCTCTCTTTTTCCGGCAGGATTTTCCGAAATCTCGTCAGTGATCTGCGACATCAGGAGAAGAGTTTGTTACCGGGATACTCGCTGAAACCAAGTTCTCGTTCGATTTCCAGAAGACGGTTATATTTTGCCGTTCTTTCCCCTCTTGCAGTCGAACCTGTTTTGATTTCACCGGTATTGAGTGCAACGGCGAAGTCGGCGATAAAAGCGTCTTCACTCTCTCCGCTTCGGTGACTCATGACACATTTGTAACCGCTTCGCTGCGCCAGTCTGACAGTGTCCATTGTCTCTGTCACGGAGCCGATCTGATTCGGTTTAATCAATATGGCGTTGGCGATACCTTTGTCGATACCTTCCTGGAGAATTTTTTCGTTGGTCACGAAAAGATCGTCTCCTACGAGTTGAATCTTATCCGCCAGTTTTTCTGTCATGATCTTCCATCCGTCCCAGTCATCTTCACTCAGACCGTCTTCGATAGAGACGATAGGGTATTTCGCGCAGAGGTCTTCATAGTAGGCAACAAGCTCTTCCGCACTGAGAATACGGTTTTCAGAGTCGAGTTTATACCCGCCGTCTGTGACCAGTTCACTGCTCGCCACGTCGAGTGCGATCGCAATATCGTCTCCCGGGCGGTAACCCGCTTTTTCGATTGCTTGCATGATGACCTGGATAGGTTCTTCATTGTTTTTCAGGTTAGGGGCGAAACCGCCTTCGTCACCAAGCGCTGTTGTTTCACCCATATCGGCGATGATCTTTTTCAGGTTGTGGTACACTTCTGCTGCGGCTCTCAGGGCATCTGCAAAGTTGTCAAAATTGAGCGGCATAATCATATATTCCTGAAAATCGACGCTGTTGTTTGCATGGCTTCCGCCGTTGATGATATTGAACATCGGTACAGGCAGTGTCATGGCGTTGCTTCCGCCGAGGTATCGGTAAAGTGGAATACCCAGACTCTCCGCAGCTGCTCTTGCCACAGCCATAGAAACACCAAGTACGGCATTGGCACCGAGGTTTTCATAGTTATCGCTGCCGTCGAGCTGTTTCATGATAGCATCGACTTCTGCCTGGTTATAGGGACTGACACCTATGAGTTCGTCGGCGATTTTGGTATTGACATTTTCGCACGCTTTCAGTACGCCTTTGCCCATATATCTGTCATCGCCGTCTCTCAGCTCCAGCGCTTCTCTTTTTCCGGTACTTGCACCTGATGGTACAATTGCGTTTGCCTGTGTGCCGTCGCTCAGAACGACTGTAGCGCGTACGGTGGGATTTCCCCGACTGTCAAGTACTTCATCTGCATAGATATCGTCTATATAAACCATTGTGTGTTGCTCTCCTTATATTCGTAGTTATGACTTTTCTGTCTCTTCAGAT
This sequence comes from Campylobacterales bacterium, assembly GCA_027080605.1. GTDB lineage: Bacteria > Campylobacterota > Campylobacteria > Campylobacterales > QNZT01 > QNZT01. The sequence goes on along the minus strand of JALWRO010000198.1, from coordinate 1,948 downwards.
TCTTCGTCTGTATCGCCAATACCCATAGCACGTTTGATGCCGTCTTCGATCTCTTTGGCGAGTTCGGGATCTTCTTTGAGGAGGGCTTTGACATTTTCACGTCCCTGACCCAGTTTTTTGTCGCCGTAACTGAACCATGCACCGCTCTTGTCGATGATATCCATTTTCACGCCGTAGTCCACCAGTTCACCCTCTTTGGAGATTCCCTCTCCGAACATTATATCAAATTCTACTTGTTTAAACGGAGGGGCGACTTTGTTTTTAATGACTTTTGCCTTGACTCTGTTACCGATGTTTTCTTCGGCTTGTTTGAGTGTAGCGATACGGCGTACATCGATACGCACGGAAGCGTAAAATTTCAGAGCGTTACCGCCGGTAGTGGTTTCCGGCGAACCGTATCCCATGGTGCCGATCTTCATACGGATCTGGTTGATGAAGATGACGGTCGTGTTCATTTTGTGCAGTACGCCGGTCAGTTTCCGGAGTGCCTGACTCATCAGACGTGCCTGAAGTCCGACGTGGGTATCTCCCATATCCCCCTCGATCTCTGTTTTGGGAGTCAGTGCGGCGACGGAGTCGACGACAATCAGGTCGATGGCACCGCTGCGTGCCATCGTTTCAACGATATCGAGTGCCTGTTCACCGAAGTCCGGTTGTGATACGTAGAGGTTATCTACATCAACACCGAGATTTTTGGCATATTTGGTATCGAGTGCATGTTCGGCATCGATAAATGCAGCGATGCCTCCCTGTCTTTGACACTCTGCGGTAATTTGCAGTGCGAGTGTTGTCTTACCGGAACTCTCCGGTCCGTAAATTTCGATGACCCTTCCTTTGGGAACACCGCCGATTCCCAGTGCGATATCGAGTCCGAGTGAACCGGTGCTGATGGCGTCGATCGGTTCGATCTCTTTGTCTCCCAGTCTGACGATAGCGCCTTTACCGAATGTTTTGTCGATCTGTTTGATAGTCAGATCAAGTGCTTTTTTCTTGTTTTCATCCATCTTTATTCCTTCAAGTTTTTGATTTATCGTAGCATAGTTTGGTGCAGTGGTCTAAAAATATTTCAAAATGAAATAAAGTTTACCTTTTTTTACCTTTTCAGACTCTTGCTGATCTCTTCGATCAACGCCTCTTTATTTTGCGTATCGAGCGTATCGCGGTAAGAGTCGCCGCCTTTGGCGATGAAAGTCTGAAGTTTTTTGAGTTGCGCGCGCAGTTTTTCTGTTTCGTCACTCTCCTGGTTTTGCAATGCCTCTTTGAGTGTGTGGTTCTCTTCGAGCAGTTTTTTGGTGAGTGCGTCTGAGGAGAGTGCCTGTTGTTCATGAAGTGTTTCAGCGAGTTTTTCAGTCTGCTCTTTTTGTTCATGAAGTGCTTGTGTCAGCTCTTTGCGTATGGCGACGAGATTGTCGATGTCTTTCTGCAGTTTTTGTACTTTCTCTTCGAGCAGGGAGTTTTCGACCTCTTTTTGGTGAATCAACTCCTGATACTCCTGTGTGATGGCGTTGAAAAAGCCTTCAAGCTGGGTAACAAAAAAGCTCTTTTTCATCGTAAGTTTTTTGGAAATATCTTTTAACATACAGACCCGCTTTGTAAAATTGAAGTCATTATATAGTAAAAAATTTAAGGAAAAATTAGACGATTTGGACTATCTCTGTTTCCTCGTCACGTACGTAACAGAGGTAGGCATCGACAGGCATTTGGGTGATCTCTGCAATCGCTTTTTTATAGGCCTTATCTAAGGTAAACTTCTCATTTTTGAGTTCGGTATAGATGTTCTCTTTAGCATCTTTAAGCAGTTTTTTCTGCTCATATACCTCTTCAAGTTGTCGGTCTAACTCTTTATGTTTATCTTGCAAAGAACGCTCTAACTCAGAAGAACGCTCAATCAGGGCATTAAGCTTCTCATGATTTTCACCATAAACCACCTTCGCCTCATCTACAATCT
>JALWRO010000197.1 GCA_027080605.1 Campylobacterales bacterium | reverse complement strand
CTACAATCGCTTTGAATTGTATCGGTACATCGTCAGGTACAATCGACACCAGCTTTTCTGCAGGTCTTACAACTGCACCTATCGTATTTATGCCTAACTTGGCGACAATACCGTCAACCGGCGACTTGATAATTTGTTTACGTTTTCTAAATTCGATAGTCTCAATCTGGGAACGTAACTCAACAATTTTCTTTTCTATCGCAAGCAACGTATTGTAAAGTTTATTTCTAAAATCTTTAGCAATTAGCTCTCTTTTTAAGTTTACTTCAGTGAGTTTCTGTCTTAGTCTTTCTATTTCATGTCCCAATTTTTCTATTTCACTTTTATAACCAAGATTTTGTTTTTCCAACTTATAATAATCATCCTTGGCAATAATATCAAGTACTCGTTTCAACCTTTTTTGCTCCTGCTGACCCAGTTCATATAACTTTTCCATTTGTGCTTTCTGGATTTCATTTGAACTGATCTGCTCTGCAAGCTGCTTTGCCTGCTCATCAATCTGTTTGTTCTGCTCTTTGATCGTTTTAAGTGCTGTATCGTAAACTTTGGTAATAAGTGCCGCTGTTTCGGGAGTTACATCAGGAGGAATGACAAACGGTTTATTGTCAAGGATAGATCTTATCTTCGAAGCTTCCAGTTCAAGCTGTAACAAAAGCTTTTTTTTCGACTCAATATTACTCTCTTCAACTGTCGGATCTATTTCAATAACAGGATCGCCTTTTTTGACTTTATCACCCTCTTTCACATATATTTTTTTTACGACACCGGTAGTCAAAGGTTGTAAAATCTTCACATCACCTACAGGCACAACAGTCGCTCTGGCTGTCACCACTATATCTGTTTTTCCCAAAAAGAGCCACAAAGCAGTTAAACCCATCATAATCAATATTGTCCACAAAATCGTTCTTCCCAGAGGACTAACCGGACTCTCTTCAATCTCAACAAGGTGCGGCTTAAATCTATTTTTATCTTTCGTAGTTTTCAACTAACATCTCCTCTTCTATCTGGACTGCTGTGTGTAAAGATGGTGATAATACCCTTCTTTACGCATCAACTCTTCATGTGTTCCGGCTTCGACAATTTCTCCTTTATCCAATGCAATAATCACATCACAATCTTTAACCGTAGATAGTCTGTGAGCGATGATAATCGTCGTACGCCCCTGTTTAATCTTTTCAAGATTTGCGTTGATAATTCTCTCAGACTCATAGTCTAGTGCTGAAGTTGCTTCATCAAAAATCAATATACGAGGATTGACTAAAAGGGCTCGGGCAATGGCCACCCTCTGACGCTGTCCACCTGAAAGTGTTGAGCCCCTCTCTCCTACTTCTGTATCATATCCTTCCGGAAACTCAGAAACAAATTGATCAGCACCGGAAATTCTCGCTACACGTATAATTTCATCCATCGAAGCATTGGGTCTTGCCATGGCTATATTCTCTTTGATCGTCCCTTTGAACAGGTAATTTTCCTGAAGAACCACCCCAATCATCGTTCTGTACCATTTCGGATCAAAATGCCGAATATCTACACCATCGACAAAAACCACACCTTCTGTCGGCATATAAAGCCGCTGTATGATTTTTGTAATAGTACTTTTACCACTACCACTCCGTCCGATAATACCGACACTCATCCCTGCCTTTATGGTAAAGGAAAGATCTTTCAATACCATTGAAGATCCCGGTTTATACGCAAAACACACTTTATTAAAAGTAATTTCTCCCCGAATCTGCGAAAGGGTAATTGCTTTTTCATTTCTTTGCTCTGTCGGTGTATTGAGAATATCTCCCAACCTGTCTACGGAAAGCAATGTCTGCTGAAATTCATTCCACAGATTTACCAATCTCAACACAGGCCCACTAAACTGATTTGCAAACATTTGAAAAGCAATCAGCTGACCCACGGTAAGTTCTCCACGCATAACCATCATAACACCAAAGTAAAGAATCGAAATAGTCATAAGTTTTTGGAACATACCGGACAATCCACCCAACATGAACCCAAAATTGCTCAGCTTAAAACTTGCACTGATATAATCAGCCAGTTTATCTTCCCATCTCTTTTGCATCGCCCCTTCAAGCGCCAGAGACTTCACTGTTTCCACACCGGTAACCGACTCGACAAGAAAAGAGTTTTGTTCAGCCCCCATATTGAATTTTTCGTTCAATCTTTCCCGAAATTGAGGAGTTGCAAAAAGATAAATAGTAGCAATCACAAAGACAAATCCGACAACCAACAACGTTAACTGTACACTGTACATAAACATAACGACCAAAAATACAAAACTAAAAAGTACATCCAGCAATACTGTAACCGATTTATTGGCAATAAAACTTCGAATCTGATCCAGTTCCCGCACGCGCGCAATAATATTACCAACTTGACGCACGACAAAATATCCAAACGGCAACGCAAGCAAGTGATGATAGAGTTTCGCACCCAGTTTTGCATCGATTTTCGACGTAGTATGCACAAAGACATAATTACGCATAAAGTTAAGCAGAAAATCGAATACCGTCACAACCAAAAAGGCTATAGCCAATACATCAAGTGTAGATATAGAATGATGCACCAAAACTTTATCCAGAATAACCTGGGTAAAAAGCGGCGTTACAAGACCAAACAACTGGATGACAAATGAAGCCATCAACACTTCAAATATAATCTTTTTGTAATTCATGATTTCATTGAGAAACCAACCAAAACCAAATTTGATTTTTTCTGTAAAAATACGGTGTTTCAAAACCAAACTCTGCATAGAAAAATCTTTTTCAAACGCATCATATTTCATCACAACCGGTTTTCGCTCATGCGGATCATACAACATCAATTCTCGGGTCTCATTGCTCGCTTTTATAATTGCCCTGAATTCACCGTTATTCATAAGACAAATAATGGGCATAGGATAATTTTCCACCAACTTTTCGAGCGGAAGCTTTTTAATTGAAACCCTGAAACTCTCTCTTTTGGCAATACGTGCCAATTCCTGTATGGTTACATCTTTTCCATCTTCCAGGGCATACTCTTTTACGATACTTCTACTGTCTATATTGACCTGGTTTATACTACCTGCAATCTCTAATGCAACTAATCCTGTAAGCACTGAAATCCTTTATTTTATTAATTCACTTAAAATTGTTTCATAGACACGGTCTATCACGCTAAGCTTAAAGTTCAATTCACTTCTTAAAATATCTTTTTCTATATAATCTAACTGTAACGTATCCGCTTTTCCTGCAGACTGCAGTCTGCTGTAAATCTCTTTTTGCTCGTTTATTTGATCCATAATTTTTGATTCTGATTTTAATATTTTATCATAAGCATTCTTTAACAGATTTCGCTTTTTCTGCTGTGCTTCAAAATTTATTTTTGCAAGCCTATACTCTTCAAGTAATTGTTTCAATTCAAGTTTTTTCTTTACAATTGTATTGTCTGTTTTATAGCCGTTAAAAATATTCCACTTTGCTGAAACCCCGACATCCCAGCTGTTTCTCTGGAGATTTTCAGCACTTTTCAAAAAACTGTTATCATCGGCACCATAGAGTCTGTAACCACTGCTCATATATACGGTCGGTAAATAATCTTTTTCAACAAGTTCCAATTCTTTACGTTTCAAATCAATCTGTAACTTCAAGTTTTCTGCCTGTGTACTCTCTTCAAATGTTTTGGAAACTCTGTTTTTCGGTTCTAACATTAAAAAATTTACTTTCTCAGGATCGAGTTCAACATTGGAAAGAATCTGAATATTTTTTACAGCCTCTCCCAAATCCAACCTATGTCTCAAAATCTCTTTATCTAACGTGATCAGTGACTTTTCACTTTTCATAAGTCTTGTTTTAGATAAAAGTCCGGCACGGTATAGTCTCTGCTGCTTTTTAAGAATTCGCGCCTGAATATCATGTATTTTTTCTTTATAGGTAATAGAGCGCTGCGCTTTCAACGCATTTGCGAAATACTCCAGCAGCTGGCGTGAAACTTTTTCCTCTTCCAATGTCAGTTCTGTCCTTATAACTTCAATCTGTTTTTGACTGATTTCCATTTTGAGATCAGTAGCGCCAAAGCGATATACTTCATACTGCATCTGTACACCCAGAGAATCTCTGTACTGAGAAAAGCTTGGATAAAAAGAACCACCGATACTTGCAGAGTTATCTTTTGAAAAGGAGTGGTAATACTCACCGGAATAGGCAAGTGAAATATTCGGATAATACTCATATCTGAGGATTTTCATATTCTCTTCAGTGATAGCGATATCATATTTTTTCAATACTAGTCTTGTTGAATTTTCTATTGTTTCATCCAAAAGCTGCCAAAAGTCTATATCTGCTTTTGTACTTTCCTCACCGGAAATATCTTTGACAATCACAATCGGACTTTCCTTCTTCTCTTCAGGTACAGCGATAATCTCTCTACCTGCACTGTTTTGCTCTACAGCAGTAGGTAGCTCAACTTTCTGATTAATCTTTTCCGTTTCACATACAACATCTGTTACCGTACAATTTGCTTCCTCCAGCGGTGTGACTGTCGTCTGTGCAGTTTCAGGGCAAACAGTTTTTACTGGTACAACAGGCTCTGGTTCTACACTTGTTTCTGTTACTGAATCAGAAATACAGTGACTAGATGATACTTCAGGCTGAACATCACATTTTTTACGTGGAATGAGTTTTCCGTTTTTATCAATATCATATGTCTCTACAACAGTTGCTTCAGGTATTTTTTCAATATCTATTTTTGTTTTATACTTTTTCCGTTTTTTGTGT
>JALWRO010000196.1:3960-4778 GCA_027080605.1 Campylobacterales bacterium | reverse complement strand
GTTGCACAGTGACCGGGCAATAGAGATTTTTGAAGCGCTGGGAATGGTGATTGTCTACATGAAAGCCAAAGAGCACGACAGACACGCCGCTTATATCTCCCATATGCCCCACGCTGTCAGCTTTGCGCTTGCCAACAGTGTGATGGAGCAGGAAGATCCCCGCAGCATCCTGGCGCTGGCGGCGGGCGGTTTCAGAGATATGAGCCGTATTGCCAAAAGTTCACCTGAAATGTGGAGTGATATTTTTATGCAAAATTCGGATCATCTCATCGAAGCGATCGAGTCGTTTCAGACAGAGCTGCAAAAAGCCAAAGAGATGGTCGAAAAGAGAGATGAACCGGCACTTAAAGCGTGGATGCAAAGTGCCAATGAGTTACATAAAATCCTTTAAATCACTAACTGACTTTATGAAAATTTGCTTCTTAAATATGCGTTAAAATCAGCTTCCGCGATCGCTTCGCTGAAGTAATATCCCTGCATGAGGTGGCATCCTCTCTCTTTGAGAAAATCGACTTGCTCTTTGGTCTCCACACCTTCCGCAACGACTTCCAGCCCCAGCCCTTTTGCCAGTGTGATAATCGTCGATGCGATCTGCATATCATCCTGGTCATGCGGAATGTCGTCGATGAACGATTTATCGATTTTGAGTTTGGAGATAGGCAGTTTTTTCAGTCTGGAGAGAGAAGAGTATCCGGTTCCGAAATCGTCAATGGCGGTATTGATACCCAGTTTTTTCAGATTTCCCAGTGCAATTTCAACCTGTTTGAGGTTCTCCATGAGGAAACTTTCCGTTACTTCCAGTTCGAGATGTTTTGCAT
>JALWRO010000196.1:0-3950 GCA_027080605.1 Campylobacterales bacterium | reverse complement strand
CTTTGATAATCGTTTTGAGTGTGTGTTCCAGATGGTTTTGGGTGAGTTGCTTACTGGAGATATTGACGGCGACTTTGACCGAAAGTCCCAGTTTTTCCATCGTTTTGAGTTGTGTACAGGCGTTTTGTATGATCCAGCGACCGATTTGCGCCATAAAGCCGCCTTCTTCCGCCAGCTTGATAAAATTACCCGGTGTGATGACGCCGTACTTGGGGTGTTCCCACCGTACCAGTGCTTCACAGGCATGGAGTGTATTGGTGTCGGTATCGATAATGGGCTGATAGAAGAGTTTCAGCTGGTTGTTTTGAATGGCGTTTCGCAAGTCGTTGGAGAGTTCAAGTCGCTCTTTTGCGTCGGCATTCATATCTTCGGTAAAGTAGCGGTAAATGTTTTTGCCGCCCGTTTTGGCGGAGTACATCGCCATATCGGCGTTTTTGATCAAGTCCTCTTTTTCGGTAGCGTCATCCGGGAAAATGGCGATTCCCACACTCGCGCCGATATAACCGACTTCATCTTTAAGTTTGACCGGTTGTGAAAGGGAGTCAATAATCTTCTGCGCGACGATAGAAGGGTATGCATTGTCTTTGATATCATCGAGAATAACAGTAAATTCGTCGCCGCCCAGTCTTGCAACAAGATCCTCTTCCCTGAGAATCCCGGTCAGCCTTTTCGCCACTTCGATTAGCAGAAGGTCTCCGTAGTCATGACCGAGGGTGTCGTTGATCATTTTGAAGTTGTCGAGGTCGATAAACATCAGTGCAAGTTTGCTCTTGTTACGTTTCGCTTTGGAGAGTTTTCTTGTCAGGGTATCCTGAAAGAGGGCACGGTTGGGCAGGTTGGTCAAAAGGTCGTAATGTGCGAGAATATTGAGTTTGTTCTGTGTCAGTTTCTGGTCGGTGATATCGGCAAAAATACCGGCAATCAGATTTTGCCCATCTTTTTTAATCAGAAAACGGTGTGCCTGAAAATATTTGGTATTGCCCTCTTTGTCGATAAGTTTCTCTTCGGTGGTGTACATGCCGTGCTGGAGTACCAGCTCGGAAGTGTTGATGATACTGTTGTAATCCTCCTCAGGCAACAGTGTTTTGATGTTTTTGTTGACCAGTGTATCGACACCGAAAAAGTCGTTGAGATACTGATTGGAAAAGATGATGTTGTGCTGCTCATCTTTGATGAAAGCACCTGCAGGCAGGTTCTTCATGAAGAGCTTAAATTGCTCTTCAGAGTTTTTCAGTGCCAACTGTGCTAGTTTGATATCGGAAATATCGGTCAAAAAGCCGACAATACGTTGTGGATATCCGTTTTTATCGCGGGTGACTTTACCTTTGATAGAAACCCATTTGGTATTGTCTCCGGTCAAAATTCTGTGTTCACAGTAGAAGGAATCACTTCTGGAGTTAATATGGTCTTCAAGCTTGTGTACGACATTGATTTTATCATCCGGGTGGATGCGATCCAGCCAGGTTTTGATGCTGTCCTGCACCGGCTGGTTTGTAATGCCCAGAATCTCTTTGAAACGGTTGGAGTAAAACGCTTTGTCCTCTTTGATATTCCAGTCCCACAGCCCCTCGTTGGAGCCGTTGGTAGCCAGTTCGTAGCGCTCCTTGAGCAGCTGCATCGTCTCTTTGGCACGGTTTTTTTCACTGATATCGACAATAATCCCCAGCTTTTCATCACTTTCGCCGATATCTGAAATATAGACAATCGCATCGATACTTTTACCGATATCGTTTTCAATCTGGGTTTCGAAGTGGTTGCTGTTGAGGGTGTTGAAATTGAGCAGTTGTTGCAGTACTTTTTGTCTGTTGGCACCGGTAAATTCGTCAAAGACTCTGTTTGTAGTCATTTTGTTACGATCATTTTTGTAGAAAATCGGCAGCGGAAATTCACCGAATATCTCTTCGATAATCTCTTCTTTGTTGCCTGCACTCATGAGTCTGCTAAACATTCATAATCTCCTCGATTTGCCGTTTTGTCCCGGCTACATTAAAGCATAATGCATATTATCGACTAATTTGAAAAAAAATAAAATATCAAGAGAGAATTTTGTATCCTTTTTATAATATTACCGCGGTAATAACAGGACGAGGGGTCTTTCAAACATGAGTGAAATCAAATTTACACATCTGCACCTGCACACGGAGTATTCACTCCTGGACGGGGCGAACAAAATCAAACAGCTTGCCAAAAAAGTGAAACAGCTGGGAATGGACAGCGTTGCCATTACCGATCATGGCAATATGTTCGGTGCGATCGACTTTTATCAGACGATGAACAAAGAGGGAATTAAGCCTATCATCGGACTGGAAGCGTACATTCACAATCAGGAAGAGCTGGGAGACCGTACAACCAAACAGCGTTTTCATCTCTGTCTCTACGCCAAAAACGAAACGGGTTATAAAAACCTGATGTATCTGAGCTCCCAAAGTTATATTCACGGCTTTTACTACTACCCGAGGATCAATAAAAAACTTCTCAGAGAGCATAGTGAAGGGTTGATCTGTTCCGCTGCGTGTCTGCAGGGAGAGGTCAACTGGCATCTCAATACCAACAGCGAACGTAACCGAAAAAACGGTGCGAAAGGGTATGAAAGAGCCAAAGAGGTCGCACTGGAGTACAAAGATATTTTCGGAGAAGATTTCTATCTTGAAATCATGCGTCACGGTATTGCCGATCAACAGTTTATCGATGAACCGTTAATACAGCTTTCACTGGAGACGGGGATCAAGCTGATTGCCACTAACGATACGCACTATCTGGAGCAGCAGTATGCGGATGCACATGAAGCGTTCATGTGTATTGCGATGAATAAGGAGTTTGACGACCCCAAACGTCTCAGACACAGTGTGCATGAATTTTTTGTCAAGTCGCCCGAAGAGATGGCAGCGCTTTTTGCGGATATTCCCGAAGCGATTGAAAATACGCAGGAGATTGTGGATAAATGTAACTTGAAACTCAATCTGGGAAATCCGACACCGCCCAATTTTAAATTTGTCAAAGAGTATGCGGCGGCGGAAGGGCTGGACTTTGACAACGATGCGGACTATTTTGTTTATAAATGCAAAGAGGGTTTGGAAGAGCGGCTAAAACTTGTACCGCCTGAGCGCCATCAGGAGTATCGCGAACGTCTGGAGTTTGAGATGGATATCATCAACTCCATGAAGTTTCCCGGCTATATGCTGATTGTATGGGATTTTATCCGTGATGCGAAAGAGAAGGGAATTCCCGTAGGTCCGGGACGTGGTTCGGCAGCAGGTAGTCTAGTAGCATTTTGTCTGAAGATTACCGATATCGATCCCATGAAGTACAACCTGCTCTTCGAGCGTTTTTTGAACCCGGAACGTGTCAGTATGCCGGATATCGACGTCGATTTCTGCCAGAAACGCAGGGGAGAGTCGATCGATTATGTCGTCGAGAAATACGGGCGTTACAATGTTGCACAGGTAATCACTTTCGGTAAACTACTGGCAAAAGGTGTCATCCGCGATGTCGCACGGGTGATGGCGATGCCGTACGCAGAAGCGGACAAAATGGCGAAACTGATCCCTGATGAGCTGGGAATTACGCTGGAAGAGGCGTACAAGAAAGAGCCGAAAATCAAGGAGCTTATCAACAGCAACGCGCAGGCAAAACGTGTCTGGGACTTTGCGCTGGCGCTGGAGGGACTGAACCGAAACTCCGGTATGCACGCTGCCGGTGTTGTCATGAGCAACGAAGAGTTGTGGCATAAAGCGCCGCTCTACCGCCCGGCGGGGGAAGATCACCTCGTGACGCAGTACTCACTGAAGTATCTCGAAGATGTCGATCTTATCAAGTTTGACTTCCTTGGACTCAAAACACTGACGGTCATCGACGATGCGCTGAAACTGGTCAAACGAAATCATGGTGTCGAGATCAACTTTAACGAAGTGGACTTTGACGATCCGAAGATTTATTAATTGATCCAAAGC
>JALWRO010000195.1 GCA_027080605.1 Campylobacterales bacterium | reverse complement strand
GCTTCGGCAGCGGCGTATTTGCGATGTTACAAGAAGCTTTATATTCTCAAATCGCTGACGAAGTTTTATACCTGTGCCGGGGTGCGTGTGGGTGTGGTGTTGTCTCATGAAGCAAATATTTCCGAGATCGAAAAAGATGCTCCGATGTGGGCGCTTTCGACGTACGATGTCGCTTATATTTCGGAAGCGTTGCGGGATGAGACGTTCGGTGAGATGGCGCGTGCGAAGCTTTCGGAAGAGAAGCGGTTGCTTCATGAAGTGTTGGAAAAGAGTTCTTATATGGAGCAGATATACCCTTCGGATGCCAACTTTTTTCTGGTTAAGTTGCGTGGGATCGATGCGGAAGCGTTGCAGCAAAAGTGTGACAAAGAGGCGATTCTGATACGAAACTGTGCTAGTTTCGATTTTCTGGATCGTTTTCATGTGCGCTTTGCGGTGCGGGAGCGGGAGGATATCATGAAGCTTGCAAAGGTGCTTTACGGTGCATAATATCTCGATTTTCGGGACGGGATCGGATGCGGGCAAATCGACGCTGACGTTTGTGATCGCGAGGGCGTTGCAGAAGCGGGGGATTTCGGTGGTGCCGTTCAAGGCGCAAAATGTCTCCAACAACTCCCGCGTCGCGGATGATGGAAGTGAGATCGCCGTTTCGACCTGGTTTCAGGCGTCGGTGTTGGATGTGAAGACGAGCTGGCATCTGAATCCGGTGCTGCTGAAGTCGGGCGCAGAGGGCAGGGTGAGTCTGGTACTCAAGGGTAAAGAGCGGGGCGATCGGGAGGTGAAAGCCTATTTTGAAAATATGAACACGCTCAAACCGGCGGTAGAAGAAGGCTTTTCGGCGCTTAATGCACGGTATGATTGTGTCGTGGCGGAGGGTGCGGGCGGTTGTGTGGAGCTGAACCTGCTGGAAAAAGATCTCTCCAATACCTTTGTTGCGGAGCGGTTCGATACGAAGATCATCCTGGTTGCGGATATCGAAAAGGGCGGGGTATTTGCGCAGATTTACGGTACGCTGGCGCTGCTTCGCAAGCGGTTTCGAGAAAATCTGCTCGGCGTCGTGATCAACAAGTTTCGCGGTGATCGGGCGTTTTTTGAGGATGGTGTGAAGATCATCGAAAAGGAGTTCGGTGTGCCGGTGCTGGGTGTGTTGCCTTACCGGTCGCTCGATCTCGGATTCGAGGATAGTGCGAGTCTGTTCAACTATTCGCGCAACCGCGATGCGTCGATCAGGGTGGGTGTGATCAAGCTGCCGCATATCAGCAACTTTACCGATTTCGAACCGCTGGTGCTCGATGATGCGATAGCGGTCGAGTTTATCGAAGGTGCGCTGGAGCAGTATGATCTTGTCTGTCTGCCCGGCTCCAAACGGGTGGCGGAGGATCTGGCGTGGTTGCGTGCACGGGGGCTGGATGAGGCGTTGAAGGGGTATCAGGGACGGATCGTCGCGATCTGCGGCGGGTACGAGATGTTTCATGAAACGATTTTCGATCCCCACGGAGTAGAGTCTTTCGGGCGTTTTTCGGGGCTTGGGATGATTCCCGCGACGATCACTTTTGCCGAAGAGAAGATCGTGCGAAACACAACGGTCGATCTGGAAGGGATGCGGCTTGCGGGGTATGAGATTCGCTACGGCAGGTCGGATCGTTTTCCGCTTTATTACGATGAGGGGCGGATTTTCGGTACTTTTTTGCACGCTGTTTTTGAAAACGACGTGTTTAGAAACATGCTGTTTCGAAAGATCGACCCTGCATACAAAGGGTATTGTTTCGCCCAAAAACGCCGGGAGGTGATCGACGCGTTTGTCGATGCGATGGAAGCGGAACTCGATATGGAGCGGATTGTTTCGTGTATTGTCTCACCACGCTGATCGCCTATGTGACAGATGCGATTTTCGGAGAGTTTTGCTTCGTGCGCCATCCGGTTGTCTGGATGGGAGATTTTATCGGTTGGTATGAGCGTCGGTTTTACCGTGCAAGTCGATTGGCAGGGGCGGGGCTGGCGGTTTCGTTGCTTGTTGTGGTGATGCTGCTCTCACTGCCGCTGACGCTGTTGCCGTTTTGGGTGCAGGGGATTGTCGCATCGATGTTTCTGGCGCACAGGATGCTTCATGATAGTGTTCATGAAGCGATCGGTCAGAGGGAAAAGGTTGCGATGCTGGTTAGTCGCGATACACAAAGTCTGAGTCAAAGCGATCTGAACAAAGCGTTGGTCGAAACCTATGCGGAAAACCTGAGCGACGGTGTAATCGCACCGCTTTTCTATCTGCTCTTTTTCGGTGTGCCGGGTGTCGCGCTTTACAAAGCGATCAATACACTCGACTCGATGGTCGGATACCGCACGAAGCGTTACGAAAATTTCGGTCGGTTTTCGGCGAAACTTGACGATCTGGTAAACTGGATTCCCGCGCGGCTGACGGCGGTGATGGTGCTCTTTTTGTGTGGGAACAGAGATTTCATGAAGCTGAGAGATTTTGCCAAAGGGCACAAAAGTCCCAATGCTGGTTATCCGATCTCGGCGGTGGCGCTTTGCTATGGTCTGAAGCTTGGCGGCGATACGCCCTACCACGGCAAGATGGTGGCAAAACCGTGGTTTGGGGATGGAAAAGAGGAGATTTTGAAAGAGGATGTGGTACAGGTTTTACAGATGCGCAGAAGAGTGGATATTCTCCTTGTTGCGTTTCTTTTGGTCTGTGTTATCTTCGTATGATAAACGCGTCGGGAACGATTTTTCTGAGTCCGCGAAGTTTTTGTTTTGCCTGCTTTTTGCTGCGGTAAGGACCGGAGAGGACGAGTCTCATCTTTCTGCCGCCTCTTTTGATATGGCGGATTTTGACATGAAAACCTTTTTTGCGTGCTTTACGTACCAGTGCCCGTGGGTCGGTTTTTGCATAGAGACCGAGTTGTACGTAATAGTGTCTATGGACAGCGGTATGTGATTTACGGGGCTTGACGGTTACTCTCTCCTCTTCGATAAGTTCCGGTGCGGGTGCTTCTGCCAATAGCTCAGGTGTGTATGTTGCCGGAGTCACAGTTTGTGTTGCCGGTGCGATTGTTGGTTGGGTGGTTATTTTTGGAAGACCGGACAGTGCTTCGGTTTCAAACTGATACGCGAGCCCAAGTGTCATAACGAGGTCGGTATCACCTGTTTCGAGTCTTTTCAACAGTCTGGCTTCAAGATAGGTATAAAAACGGGGATCGAAATTGATACGTACACCGCCGCCGAATCCTGCGAAAAACTGGTTAGGTTTGTGGTAGTGAATGGTGCTGGTTTCGTATCCGGCGTTGAGCAGGACATAGGGACTGAATTGATCGGCAGGGGAGTTGAAATATTGCATACCGTTGATATAAAATCGCTTCAGGTCAAGACCTTTGCAGTTGACATTGTTTCCCTGCTCATAGGCGAACTGGAGTTCTTTATCGTTTGGCAGTGGAACACCGGCGCGAATGCCGTAAAAAAAGCGTGAATAACTTAGGTAGTAACTGTCACCGGCTTTGTTGTAGCTGGTGGTAAAAGAGACATTTGCGTGAGGTTTGGCAAAAAGAAGGGATGAGAAAATCAAGAGGAGTGGTACTATTCTGAGCATGGAAGATCCTGTGTAAAGTCTTTCATGAATTATAACAATAGTAAATTATATCTGTTTTAGTTAAATAATTATTTTTACTATATGAGAATTGGTAAAGAAAACTAACTATTTTTGAGTTGTAATGAAAAGAGGGATATAATGTTTTTTCTAATTTATGGAGGTATCTATGACAGTCTGTTTTTCCGGAAAAACACAGTTTGCACAAACGCTCAAAGGAGCAAAAACCACTTTTCTACTGGCAGGATCGGTGACCGGGACTTGTAACATCGATGGCATCACACAGGCGGGTATTCCCGGCTTAATTCACCTTACGCCGACGCTCGATGCGGAGTTTGTGGACAGCGGCAGGCTCTTTTCTCTGGACAATATTGCCGAAACGCCCAAAGGGGTACCGACTCCGGCGATCATCACCCGGGCGGTACGCAATCTGACGGGGTTCGGGTTTGAAGTACTGGATCTTGGACTGGCTGTGAAACCGAAGGTGGCAAAGCTTCATGAAACCGAAACTTTGCCTTCCGGAAATATCCTTGACGGTGCGGGAATCGATGCCCGGGAGATGATCGAAAAAGGGCGAATGTTTGGTGAACAGTACACTCATGACGGAGAGGTGCTGATACTGGGAGAATCGACACCTTCGGGAACAACTACGGCGTATGCCACGGCAAAGGCGCTCGGGTATCAGTGCGACGGATATTTCAGCTCTTCGTTTCTAAATGCGCCCGGATCTCTGAAAGAGGAGGTGGTGGAAAAGGCTCTGGCGCGTGTGGCGGATGGCGATCTTTATTCACGCCTTGGGGCGGTGTCGGACAATATGCTGCTTTTTTGTGCAGGGTTTGCGAGTGCTTATTCCCAAAGAGGGAAAATAGTGCTGGGCGGCGGTACACAGATGGCGGCGGTGCTGTTGCTGATCGATGCGCTTGATCTCTCTTTTGATAGTGACAATCTGGCACTGATGACGACAGGCTGGGTATTTCATGATGCCCGCTCTGACATAGAGGAACTTTTGCAACAGCTTCACTTTGAACCTAACGCCTGCTATGCCGATTTTTCGTTTCAAAAGGCTGCCATACCGGTTCTGAAACTCTACGACGAGGGGGAAGCGAAAGAGGGTGTCGGTGCGGGCGCGGCACTTTGTCTGGCGCTGGCAAACGGCTTTGGGGAAGAGGAGATTGTACATGAAGTGGAAAAGGTACTGACTGCATGAAGA
>JALWRO010000194.1 GCA_027080605.1 Campylobacterales bacterium | reverse complement strand
TCCCATCTACGGAGATGGTAAAAATATCCGCGACTGGCTCTATGTCAGAGACCACTGCACGGGAATCGATCTGGCATTTCATGAAGGCAAGGCGGGAGAGACGTACAATATCGGCGGGCGTAATGATAGAGACAATCTTTACATTGTCAACAAAATTTGTGAAATTCTCGATGAGAAAGTACCTGCCCAAAAGAGTTATAAAGAGTTGATCACTTTTGTCGAAGATCGGGCGGGGCATGACAGACGCTACGCGATCGACGCGACGAAGATCGAGAATGAACTTGGCTGGAAAGCAGAAGAGAATTTCGAGACGGGGATTTTAAAAACGATCGAGTGGTATCTGGAGAAGTACGGGAAATAAACAGACCTTAATAAAAAACAGAAATAGTCGATTATAGCTGATAATACTGTTTTTTATAAGGAGTCCTTTTGTTTACGATCCGAACACTTTTTTTACTGCTGCTGGTGCTGATATTCGGTATCGGTGGCTGTTCTTCTAAAAAACATCAGCTTTTCAGCAAGCACCGCACACCTGTAGTGACAAAAGGATTTTACCAGCAGCGGGATTATGTCATCAAACCGCATGATCGTATTTCGATACTGGTCTATCAGTATCCGGAACTGGGTACATACCGGGACGGTATGCAGCGGGATAACGGTATTGAAGTGACTTCCCGGGGAACGATTCTGCTGCCGCTTGTGGGGCGGATTAAAGTTGCGGGCATGACCAAAGAGATGCTGGAAGACAAGTTGTACCGGCTTTACGGGGAGTATCTGGAAAATTCGCCTGCGGTTAAAGTAGAAGTGCTCAACAAAAAAGTCTATGTTATCGGCGAAGTGAAAAATCCCGGAGCTCTGGAGTATGACCGTCAGTCATTTCTGACCCCGCTCAAAGCGATTGCCCAGCGGGGCGGTTTGACCGATACGGCAAAACGAAGCCAGGTACTCATTGTACGCGGAAACCGAAAAAAGTATGATGTCGCCGTGCTGGATTTGACCGATATGCAGAGCCTGTCGCGTTACAATATTGTTCTGCAGCCGGAAGATATAGTCTATGTGGCACACAACAGTGCCAAAGATATCAGCCTGCCGCTGAATGGAATGGATCCCTCTCTCTCTTTGATCAATACGATCTTCAACAGTGTAGCAATCTACAGCGTATTTAAGTAAGAGAGGCAGTGCAGATGGGAATCAATGAGAAAGAGTTTCACCGCCGTACCGTATGGGATAAATTGCAGGATTATAAAAAATCTATTTTTGTGATCGTTGCGACTATCGTGACGCTGACACTGATCTACCTGATGTTCGCACAGAAAGTCTATACGACAGATGCCATCGTGGAAGTGTCGCCAAAGCTGAACCAGCTGAGCAACTCCATGCACTTTGAAAATTCCCAGACGGTTTTTGCCCGGCATTTGCAGACCCAAATCGATTTTCTCCAGTCCCGTACACTGATGGAACAGGTGATCGAAAAACTGCATGCAAATATACACTATTTCGCAAAAAACGGTGTCAAGTACCAGCGTGTGGTCAAAGATATACCCTATACCATAGATTATATCGATATCAAAGATCCCGCCTTTTTTCAAAAACGTTTTATGATCAAAGCGATTAGTAAGGATAAATATGAACTGGTGATGGTGACGAAAAAAAACCTCTTTTTTACTTCCAAAACCAAGCCTCTGGTATTCCGTTTCGGTCAGCTGCTGCGAACGAAATATTTCGACATTTTGATTTCATGGCATAAGCGGTATGTGGCAAAACCACTCTATTTTACTGTTTTTGAGCCAAAGGGCTATATCGATGTGGTATTGCGCAACCTGAGTGTTTTGCAAAATAATGAACAGTCGAGTATGATCAAAATTGTCTATTCCGATACCAACCCGTACAGTGCACAGCAGTTTGTCAACACACTGATTGAAACCTTTTTAAGTATCAACCGCAAGCAGGAGCTTGCTGAAGCGGAGCAGTTACTGGAGCTGATTAATGAAAAGCTGAAACAGGCAAAGCAGAAACTGGATGCTTCCGAAAAGAAGCTCAAGGGGTATATCGCCAGTAACAAAGTTGCTGGTTTGGATGAACAGACAAATCAGATTATTCTCTCTATTTTCAAATATGAAAAAACACTTGAAAACCTGAAAATCAGAATGCATAAACTGAAAATGGTTTCGTTGCTCTATAAAAAGGGATATGACTATCGGAAAATTATTGCCCTTGTGCAGGAGATCGACAATCCCAATCTGACCAAATTTATCGATACGATTGCCGCTAACGAAGATGCTTATCAGAAGCTGCGGTTGCGTTACAAACCCAAACATCCCGAAGTAATTAAAATGCGCTACATCATTCAGGATAAGCTGCGGGCACTGCTGGAAAATATTGATGAACTGACGCAGGACACCAAAACACAGATTGCCCAGACACAGGCTATTTTGAAAAAATACAAAGCACAGTTGACGACACTGCCGCAAAAAGAGTTCGGCTATACGCGTCTGAAGCGAAAGCATGATCTTCTGGAAAAGAACTATCTTTTCCTGCTTGACAAACAGACGCAGGTGATTATTTCCAAACAGACACAGGGGGCGTATGAGTACCGGGTGATTGACTACGCCTACGCGCCGGAGATTGCATCGAAACCAAAAAAGAAAGTACTCTTTTTGCTGAGTTTGATTCTGGCAACGATTCTGGCGTTTTTGTATGCGCTGTTGCGCGACTACTTTTCCAAATATATCAAAGCGCCGAGTGAAGTGGAAGAGTTGACGACCCTGCCGTATTTGGGAAGTATTCCCTATATTGAAGACAAACGCCTCTACAACGATCTCTTCGTCATCAAGTCTCCCGACTCCTACGCAACAGAGATGATCTGGTCGCTTCGTACGACGATTGAAGGGATGATTACAGAGCAAAGAGGAGACGGATACACAAACGGGACGGTGATTGCCGTGACTTCGGTCATCAAAGGGGAGGGAAAAACGACGATTGCTTCCAATCTGGCGCTAAGTCTCGGGCTGGGAGATAAAAAAACAGTGGTGGTCGGAATGGATACACGATTGCCGGAGTTGCATATGAAGTTCGGTCTCAATAACAAAGTGGGCATAACTTCGGTACTTTTTGGAGACAAAACGCTTTCGGAAGTGACGTTTCATTCTCAAGATTTGCCGAATTTTGCGATTATTCCCGCAGGCAACGAAAAAGTCTATCCTCCGAAAATGATCAACTCCAACAAAATTGATCAAATATTGCGGGAACTGCGCGAAGCGTATGATTATATCATTATGGATCTGCCTCCGGTCGGTGTCGCCTCGGAATCTCTTTTCCTCATGAAAAAGGCGGATCTGGTGATCAGCGTCTTGAAGGCGCACTATTCAGAGAAGAGTTTTGTGACCTATATGGACAGTATCGTGGAAAAACACCACTTTAAAAATGTCGGCTTTGTTCTCAACGGTGTGGAGAAGAAATATATTAAAATTTTGTCAAGAAGGGAAAATATCAAATATATCAAAAGTCATGAATACTCTATCGGTATGAAACGCAGACGCAAAAGGTTCCGTTTTTGGGAAATTTTCGGCTTGTAACAGAAGTGCTAAAGAGTGTTGTATGAAACAGAAATTTGCCGCCTTTGCACTCTTCTCCGTGATGATACTGCTCTCCATACCCGCGCTCAAACTTGGCGGAAGTGCGAGACTTGGGCAGCTGGCGGTGCTTGGGGTCTTCTTTCTGGCACTGACGGATGATTTACTGGAAAAACGGCTCAACATGAAAATTTTGCTCTTTTTCTGGATCGGTGCGGCGGTGCTCTCTTTGATTAGCATGAACTCGGTTGCCCCGAAGTTTGGGGAACAGAAGTTCTTGATCAAATATTTTCTGATATTTCCGGCAAGCTTTTATGTCGGATACAAATTTGTCGATATGATCGATTTGAAAAAGCTGATTCTCTTCATGGAAATTGTCGTATTCATTTTTTGTCTCAATGCCTTGCTGATCAATCTCAATCTGATGCCGGGATTTATCAAAAATCTGATTGTCAGTTACCGTACCAGTTTTGTCGGTAACAGTCTCTACCTGGAGTATCAAGGGACATTTGCCGAGGCAGGATGGTTTGCGATGACGACGGAAGCGACAGCACTTTTTGCACTGCTTCTGCGTTACGATTTTTCTGTCTGGCCGAAAAAGAGGTGGTGGTCAATTTTACTCTATACCTTTGTTTTTGTCTCCCTGGCACTCTCCAAAAACAAAACGATCTGGCTGGCTATGGTATTTATTGCGGCATTTTTTATTGTCTACAAGGCGATTATCGCACTGACTCTTACCAACTACTATATGCCCGACCGGATACGCTACCGGGATCGTCTGGTCTACCGGCTTTCGAAGCTGGATACCAACAAAATGCTCTTTTTGATTATCTTCACCATACTGCTTTTTGTCGTGATCAACAATATTTTGCCGCAGCCTATCATCTCCGGTGCGATGCTGGCGGAGAAACTGCAGCATGAGCGGGGAAAGGCGTTTATGATTGTGACCGATCTGCTGGCGAAAACCGACTGGGTCGGAGGGTACGGTTTTGGATTTGTCGAAGCCTATTTTACCCTTTTCCCGCAGGGTGTTATCGGTCTGGGTGAGGGAACGGGGATGATCTTCAACTCTTATCTGGATGTATGGCTGAGTGCTTCGATTGCGGGATTGATTTTTCATCTGATGATAGTCTATTTTTCATCTTCAAGTCGCTATTATGTCACGATGGTTGTTCCGATGTTTTTTTTCATCTACGCCAATTTCAACCCGGCGATCGGAGATGAGTACTATTATATTTTCATGGGTATGTCGTACGGTATTGCCACACTCTGTCGGAACACAAAAGTAGTTGCAGCAGTAAAGGAGTACAATGCATAAAAAGATAGCATTTATCGCGACGGGATATATTGTCAAATATGACGGTATCAGCGTCTATACGGAAAATCTTCTGGATACTTTTCTGACATCGGTTGCGGAAAAAGAGAAAACGTACGATATCGACATTTATACAGGAGAGAGTGTGGAGAAGCTGATTCGAGAGCGCGTGCTCTCCCGTCATGAAGCGCGTTGTCTCTCGTACCGTTTGATCACAGTAGAGGACAAAACTTTTTTTCACAAGATGTTCAATCTTTACAAAGCGATATTGCAAAACGGCAGATACGATGTCATTTTCGCGACCAATTTCATGCCGCTGAGTCTGCTTCCCGGACGGGTTGTCAAAGTGATTCATGATCTTTCTCCCGAGACAAATCCGCATCTCTATTCACGCTTTCACCGAATCTATCACGCTTTTTTGCTCAGAAGCGGTAAATGGTTCGACAGTGCGATGGGATATATCTCCGAACAGACCAAAGCGGATTTGCAAAAGTTTTACCGTATTGACGAAACCAATACCCGACTGCTCTATCTGCCCAACGGGGTACCGTTCAAGGTGAAAAACTTCGAGAGACCTTCCCAAAAGGTGTTTGCAAAAAAGTTTGCCGACAAAAAACT
Organism: Campylobacterales bacterium; assembly: GCA_027080605.1. GTDB lineage: Bacteria > Campylobacterota > Campylobacteria > Campylobacterales > QNZT01 > QNZT01. The sequence goes on along the minus strand of JALWRO010000194.1, from coordinate 12,411 downwards.
CAATCTGCTGGTAGTAGGGCGGCTGAATCGTGCCAAAGGGGTGGACAGGATATTGCAGTTTTGTACATGGTTCGATGACTTCCTTGCATCTCATGAAGTGTTTGATGAGGTGGTGTTGCACTTTACCGGCAAACAGACACAGGAGACAACCGACCTGTTCCGTGACGCGAAGTTTCAGCATATCGAGATTGTGTTTGACGGTTTTCTCGATGATGAGACATTGAACAGGCTTTACACGGAAGCGAACTTTTGTATTTTCCTTTCCCGTAACGAGGGGTACGGATTACCTCTGGTAGAGGCGATGTGGTTTCGGGCGATTCCCGTGTTGTCGGATATTCCTATTTTTCGGGAGATCATGAAAGAGGGGTATCCTCTTTTCGGTGAAACGGAAGGGTTTGAAAAGGCTATAACCGAGTTTATGGTAAGAGTATATGAAGATCCGGATTACCGGAGCAGGACAGAGGGCTATGTGGAGCGGATACTCTCTCATGAAAGAGAAGGATATGCCCGCGCGGCAGACAATTTAATAGACTATATCGACACAGAAGCGTAAAAATGGCAAAAAAAGTATATATTTCCGTAGTTTCACACAATCAGCAGGATTTGATCGCACACTATTACAAAGATTTTCCCCATCAACTCGGCGACTACGAGATTCATCTCGCGTTACTGGACAACACCGGTTCGGATGCGTTAAAGACGTGGTGTGAGGAGCATGACCGGTTCTATTTTCATGACGGAAAGCAGCGGGGATTCGGCGCCAATCATAACCTCATGTTTCAGTTGCTGGAGGTGCAGGATGACGATATTTTCATTATCGCCAATCCCGATCTTTTGATCCGCCCTGAACAGCTTGAAGGGATGCTGCAGAGTTTTGAAAACTCGGATGCCGATATCTTCACGACGACGATGTATCTGGATAAAGAGAGCGGTAAACTCGATTTTCCGGATCGCTATTTTCCGGGTATTTTAAACTTTCCCATTTCGATTTTGACAGGCAAAAGACTGCATTACGGCAGTCGTGAACGGGTGGAAAATCCCGAGTGGATTTCCGGTGCGTTTATCTTTTTCAAGCCCGCCTCCTACCGTGCACTGGGCGGGTTCGATGAGTCCTACTTCATGTACTGTGAAGATATCGATCTTTGCTATCGTGCCAAAAAGCAGGGAATGAAACTGGTGATGGATCCCGATTTTTATGTCGAGCACGACTCCAGAATGGGCAGTCGCACGCTCTTTTCCAAAAACCTTTACTGGCACATCTCCTCGACACTCCGTTTTCTGGTCAAAAACCGTGTTTTCAAACTGGTGACGATCGCCCGGACTTGATATGACTCAATTTTGTTTGACGGCAAAGATACGGTCGATCCACAGTTTTTGGACTATGTCGTTTTCCGGCGGACTGATCCAGATATAGCCGGCATCTGTTTTGCGTGTATCAATGGTACCCAGTTTGACAGTTCTGTATTCGCCCGGCGTAAACTGGGCGATGAACCAGGCGCCTTTGATGAGGGTAGGATAGATACCGAAAAAGAGGGCGACTTTGCTCTTGTCCAGCAGTGTATGACCGGGGTTGAGGGTGATTTTGGCACGTGCGTAGATAGTCCATTTGCCTTTGGGCAGATTGGTGTTGACATCGAGTTGAAATCCCCACTCTCCCTGATTGCCCCGCATAGTTGCCGCTATTTTGTCACTCGCTTTGGGATCCTGTTCGATTCTGGCGCAGCAGAGTTTGAGTGTGTACTCCTGAAAGTCGCGCCATTCGCTTCCTTCCTGCAACCCTCTGGTCTCTTTCGGTGCTTTCGGTTTTTGCCGCTTCATATGGATAATTTGCTTCAATGAGTCGATTTGTGCTCCTTCGGCATAATTTTCTATCTTGGGATGTGTCTGCAAAAAGTGTAAAAAACGTTTTCTGCTTACCGCTCTTTTTTTCTCATCGGTACAGTTGAGCAGCCGTACATAGTCGAGAGAGGCATAGACCTCTTCAAGATGGGCTTTGAAAAGAGGTGCTTTTTGTACTTTCGCATACCCTTTGTCCAGGATTTGATAGTACTTATCCAGTGCGGCATCTGAGAGGTAAGGTGCCGTCGGAGGGGTTTTGAGAAGTAGTTTCTGGTGAAGCTGTTTCGCGGTGCGGTGCAGTTCATGAATATACGCATAGACGGCATCGGCAGCTTCACCGTAGTAGTAGCGGCAAAATTCGCGGATCAGTTTGTCGACATTCAGTTGCGGGTTCCAGAGTAGTTTGGCAAAGACCCAGACACGCAGTGCGGCAAATTCGCTTTTGGGTGTTTCGTAGCACCCTTGTAAAAAGAGACCTTTTACGTGCGGTAATTTGGCAAAGTCTTTGATATCTTCCGCCAGTGCGTAGAGGTTGGGGTGGGGTTGGAAATAGCCGCTGAAGTTGGTGTTGTAGTGCCAGACAATTACGGAGTCGGTATATCTTCGCCATGCTTTGAGATCATTGCGAATTGGTGCATTTTCCGGTGCTTTCAGCGGTTTGGCGAAATCGGCTTCGATGGTGGAAAACATAACGGAGATATTTTTGGGCAGCGGGGTGAATGTTTCCGGCGGTTTTCTCGTCCACTGGTAGGCTTCGAGCAAAAACCGATGACCGGGTGCGGCTTCGGCGTGTCGGGCGATATAGATACCGTAGCGTAAAAATGCGACAGTGGCTTCCTGTGCTGTTTTACCGTCTTTGGGGCAGAAGCTGTTTCGGTCTTCATGTTGTATGTAAAGATAATCTTCTTTTGCAGGAACAAGCTCTGCCATTTTCTCACCCGTCTTTTTGGCGGCTATCTGTTGTACTTCATGATCGGAGTAGATCAGCTGACCGTTACAGTGGTATTTCTCATCCGGCACCAGTGCAAAAGGGGTGAACATATTGAAAATATTGATTCCCCTGCCAAAGCGAGGGTTTTGGTATTTGCTGAGGGTACGGTGTCCGAGCCTGCCGTTGAGTCTGTTTTGTACGGCATATTTCCAGTCATCGCTTTCTGTCGTGAAAATTTCACGGTAGGCGAAGGCAGGCTCCTGAATATCGAGTACCGGTTGCAGTGTGAGTTTGTGCGGCGGGGGTGTATAGGTGAAATCGGGTGAGAGGAAACGGTACCCGACATATTTTTCCAGAAAATAGTAGGTGCCGTAGAGCACACCTCTGTCGTTATTGGAGACGATATAGAGTGTATCGGGTGTGATATAGAGTATAAAGCCGTCTTCTTTCAAACGGTGAAGGGCAAACGAGAGTTTTTTGTCTTTCAAAACGGTGGTATCACTCCCCGCGAGGATAATTTTACGCTGAGATATTGAGGAAGGTTGGACAGCGGAGTATTGCGGCATTTCCCCGATGACAGGCGCGAGATACGTTGCCAGTTCCTGTGCCGCAGTTTTGGTAACACGGTTTTCTTTGTCGAAATAGATCGTTGTTTGTGGTGTGATGGTGAAAGTTTGTGCATACAGTGTACATGAGAAAAGGAAGAAAAGTGTGACTAAATGTATCAAGATAAAACTCCTTTGGTGTTACGGTAAAGTTATTATACTTGGGCACATCTAAAAACTATACATAGTGCATAGCTTTTAGATGTGCCCATTTATGCTTCTGTTTTTGGCAAGCTTTTGTTAGAATAGAAATAAATGCAAAAGGGATTGGTTGTCTTGAAAAGAGTATTGAAAAACAAATTGCTGGGTAATGTGTTTATCTTTACCCTCAGTACGGTGGTTAACAAAGGGCTGAACTTTTTTGTACTGCCTGTGCTGACATTTTATCTGACCAAAGAGGATTACGGTTATCTGGGATTTATCATGTCGGTAGTGACGATTACGAGTATCTATGTCGGACTTTGGCCGGGGAACTTTTTGATTGCCAAGTTCAGTAACTACGGCAAAGAGAAGATGGCACACTATATGTCCAATATCTTTGTCATTCTGGTCGTTTCGTTTGTTGTCGTCGTAGCTGTTTTACTGATGCTCAAAAGTGTGATTTTTGCCAGTTTCCCAGACAGTGTTTCGGTGATTGTGCTGATTTCGTTCTATACCCTTTTTATGGTCTGTTTCAATATTCTCAACACCATCACTCAGCTGGAGAAAAATGCCCGAAAATTTGCGCTGATGCAGTTTGTCTACTCCCTCAGCAGCCTGGGGATCGCACTTTTACTGATCATCAAATTTCACTACGGCTGGAAGGGGAAGTTTTATGGGGAGCTCTCCATCCTCTTTTTCCTTTCGCTCTATATGCTCTACTATTTTATCAAAGAGCGCTATGTGGTGTTAGATATTAGTGTGGAGAAACTGAAGGAGCTTTTCAACTATCTGTTTCCCATGACCTTTCATGTCGTGGGGATTTTTCTGATGGTGACGATCGATAAAGTGATTCTGGCGAAATATATGACCCTTGAAGCGGTCGGTATCTATACGATCTCTATGACAATGGCGATGATTGTCAATATTATTTTCGACTCGACAATCCGGGCGTGGGAACCGTACCTTTTCGAAAAGATCCATACCGGAAGGGCGGAAGATATGAACTGGATCATCAAATCTCTGGCACTCTACAGCCTCTTTATCATCGTGGCGGCGCTGGTCTATACGTGGCTCATTCCGTGGATTTTTCCGATTATGGTCGATGCCAAATTTACCGAGGCGTTGCACTATATTCCGTGGCTGGTAGTGGCATTTAGTCTCGAAGGGCTTCGCAAACCGCTTTCGAGTTTTCTGATGCACAAAAACAAAGTCAAAACACTCGGTTCCGTGAGCCTTTTGACAGCGTTTATCAATATCGGGCTGAATATTGTCTGGATTCAAAAGTTCGGCATTATGGGTGCGGTTTATGCGACGGTATTTTCATTTCTCTTTTTGTATATTGTCACGATTTTTCTGGTTAAACGCTATTGTAATATCCGCTATACGCGGCTGTAGCGGTTACTGCTGCTGCCCAGAAATACGGTGAAACTTCTCTTTGTCATGAAACGCCTGAAATCCGACAACGAAAAAGAGTTCGTTTCGGCGGATGGCTCTGCGGTAGTAGTTGGCGTATTCGATTCCCATATAGTCTCTTTTCAGTAACTCTTTGAGTGCGACTTTAAAAGCGCCTCTGGCGGTATGCCACTCGGTATCGAGACGCAGATCGTTCATGGCGTCGAGTGCCAGGATCTTCTCCTGCTGTTTCTCTTTCGGGAGGTTGAAAGAGTAGATACTTTCAAAATAGAGTTCATGAAAGTTGGGCGGTGGAGAGACAGTGCCGCCCGCTTCTCCGTAGGGATAATATTCGTTCAGTACAAAGTGGTTGGTGTAGAGCAGTACTTTTCCGTGAAGGTTTCGGTTTTTTTGAATCGCTTCAAAGAGAGCGATTGCCGCGTAGCGGTGGTCGGGGTGGTTGTCGAGTACCGGAGAAGGGGCAATGACAATATTGGGTCGGATCTTTTGCAAAAGATCGCCCAGATCTTTTACCAGTGCCGGCCAGGTGGCTTTTTCCGCCCCCTTTTGTGCCAGTGGTGAGATATTTTGTTTTCTGTAGATGTTCACATCGGAAATTTTGGTTGCCATTGTAGTGACGGGATGCGGTTTTTGCCGATACATATTTTCGAGTGTACCGTCGAAAAAGCCCAGGTTGATACACCGCTCGGGTGGCACGGCACCGATCAGCGGCACGGTGATGCTGTTCCAGATTCTGATTTTCGCTTTTGCCATATAGGCTTTGACGGGATCAGTATAGATCTCATCGTAGAGGTTGGGACCGTAGTCTCCGGCGGTGACGGTGACGATATAGGTGTTTTCGGGAAAGGTGCTGTAGAGACCGTAGGCGGCTATTTCCGCATCGTCGGGATGCGGGGCGAGAATAAGGATTTTTGCCTGTTGCAGATTTGGATTTTTACAGACGATCAGCTCCGCCTTCTGGTCGGGGATGCTGAGGTATTTTCCCCGGAGTGTCAGCGTATTGCCGTGTTTGATGTGTAGCGGTGAAATATTGATATAGCGTATCCCTTTTGCTCCGGGTTCGAGGTACTCGGTGACCGATTTTTTCCCGGATGTAACCGTCAAGACCGGCTGCAGATATTTCCCGGGCAGAGAGCTTTGGACATAGAGCTTCAAAAAGAGCGTGCTATTGCGATCCGGTACCGTGAAATCGGGGACGATACGGCTGTTTTTGACAGAAACGGTACGGGTTACGGCATCTTTGTCTGTAAAGCTGTAAAGGTAGTCTTTCGTCACGTCGTACGGGTAGCGGGATGCGTGACGGTAGATGCTGTAGAGTGTCGCAAAACCTGCCAGAAGGATGGCAGCGGCGAGGAAGAATAAAAACTTTTTCTTGTAGGACATATTTTTCCCTTTAGGAAGCAGAGTTACTGTAATGTTAACTATTTTTTCCTTATGTTCACCGTTTGGGGCACTCTTTTTCAGGTTGAAACGTTATAATCTGGAAAAATTGCCGCCAGGGGATTCGGGTCTTCATGAAACAGAAAGTCTATATCATCGTGCTCAACTACAACAACTGGGCAGATACCATCGCCTGCGCCGAAAGCATACTGGCAAACGACTACACAAATTATCAGCTCATCATCGTCGATAACGATTCGCCCGATGACTCCATGACATATATCCGACAATGGGCAGAGGGTGTGCTGGAGAGCTGGACCCCGCCGTCCGATCCGCTGCGCAGATGTACATTTCCACCCCGGCAAAAACCGGTCGACTATATCTTTCATGAAGAGGATGAGAGTCTGGAACAGGCATGTTTGCATGACCACCGTGTTGTATTGATACAGTCGCGAAAAAACGGCGGTTACAGTGCGGGGAACAATGTCGGCATACGCTATGCCAAAGCCAGAGGAGATTTCGACTATCTGTGGATACTTAACAATGATACCGTGATCGAAAAAGATGCTTTGGTCAAACTGGTCGATTTTGCGAATCGTCATGAACCGCGTATAGGATTGATCGGCACGACACTGCTCTTTTACGACGCACCGGATAAAATACAGGCATTCGGTGCCGCTTTCAACCGTTTTATAGCGGTACAGAAACACTACCTCTCTCATGAAACATACAGTGAAAAGGTAGTGCAGGCGTTTGACCAAAAGAAGCTTGACTATATTATCGGTGCTTCGATGCTCATGACCAGGCGGTGTATCGACAAAATAGGCGTCATGCCGGAAGAGTATTTTATCTATTTTGAAGAGATTGATATCGCGACCAATTGCCGGCGAAATGGTCTCGATTTCGCTATTTGTACCGAGGCGGTCGTCTACCACAAAGAGTCTGTGGCGATCAAGCAGGAGAATCAAAACAGAAGCGCTTTTTCGGATTTTTATGCTATGCGAAACAGGGTGATCGTGACGCAAAAGTACCACACACACCTGTTGCCTTTTGTCTATGGCGGACTTTTTTTGTCGATGCTGCTGCGGTTGAAACGGGGAGATTTTGAAAGTGTCAAAAATATTGTCAGAATTATGAAAACACCGCCGTCAAAAATCCAGGCACTGGAGTTTACATCATGAAACGATTGGAAGAACGTATACGTTACCGGATTAATAAAGTCCGTAACTGGAATTTTGAACGCAAAAGCGGTCAACTTGTCCAGGATCTGGAGAAGGCTCTGGCAGAAAGCAGAGAGGAGATACCCGTTTTGGTCGTCTCCTACAACAATGCCAAATATGTGCAAAATACCGTGCATCAGCTTCGCACATACGGTATCAAACCTATTGTGATCGATAACTGTTCGACAGATGAAAACTCGCTGAATATACTTCATGAAATCGAAGCGGCGGGGGATGCGCAGATCGTCTTTTCAGAGCACAATTTCGGTTATCTGGTAGGCTTTTTGAATCCCGTTTATAACGTACTGCCCGAACTTTTTGCCTATACCGATCCCGATTTACAGTTTCACCCCGATCTGCCGCAAAATTTTCTTTCCGTACTGGCGGAAGTGACGGAGCAGTACAGTGTCTATAAAGCTGGCTTTGCCCTCGCGCTCCTGGAAGAGGAGGAGATGATCGATCTGGAGATAGAGAAGCTCAGAGGCGTGCCGCAGATCTATCCGCACAAAATGAGTGTCAGGGAGTGGGAACAGCAGTACTGGCGTATGAAACTGGATCATCCTACGCTTGAACTCTATCAGGCGCGTCACGATACGACGTTTGCCGTCTACAGAAAATCGAATTTGATCGACTTTTATGACGGTGTCCGGGTGGCGGGAAATTTCAGTGCGATTCATCTGCCGTGGTATCCGAAACTGGACTTGATGAGTGAAGAGGACAGACGGCGTTATTTGGAAGGAAATCGCTCTTCTACCTGGCTAAAACAGAGTTCTTAAAAGAATATTATATTATCAGCCATAACAATATAATTTTATGTAAATTTTTTTTACCAATATAAAAATTAAACTATTTAAATTTTTATATTAAAAATGAAATATATTTAATTTGTACTTTCAATCTAAAGCAAACATTAAATCCGTTACATTTGTATTTTAGATATCTTTTTCTATAATCTAAATAACAACGGCTCAGGGCTTTGCTTTATTAAAAAACCACTTTTTTTAATTCCCTTACAGATTTTGAAAATATAAAAAAAGGCTTGCATAAAATGGCTGGTGCATCATCGTACAGAGTGCTTATTACCGATATTTCGACACGTAAAGCATTTGATCTTGCCAACATTTTTATGCACAAAAATATACCGCTTATTCTGGCGGATATGCCGCATGGTCTGGATGCCTCTCTGCTTGCCAAAGCGTATGGAAAACCGATTGAACGTTTGCGTAAAGATACGCATTTTTTTGAAGATCTTTGTGCCATTTTGGAGCAGTATGCCGATGAAAAAATTGTCTATATTCCTATCGAAGAAGATACGACAGATTTGGTATATAATTTTTTACAAAAGTTTGACTACCCCAATTTTTTTCATAATCTTCCGCCGCGAAAATCGTTCGATACGGTACGGGACAAAGGAAAATTTTCTGCATTTTGTCAGGCAGAAGGGGTACCGGTACCGAAAGAGTACAGTTATGAAGCGCTGCTGAAGATGGAAAAACTCCCCGCTGCGCTGATCGCCAAGCCCAAAAGCGGTTCAGGTTCGGTGGGAATTCTCTTTATCGATACCAAAGAGGATCTGCTTGCCTGTCAGAAGCTGGATATGACAAAGTATATTATCCAGCAGCGGCTGGAGAATCCGGCAGCGGTGGAAGGTGGATTTTTCCTCTTTAACCGTGGGGAGCCGGCAGGGTACTACGGGCATAAACGGATACGTACCTATCCTGTCAAAGGCGGTGTTACAATCTACTCCCGGTGTGACATGAATCCGCAGTTGCAGGCACTTGGAAACGAGCTGCTGCACAAACTGCAGTGGTCGGGTGTGGCGATGGTAGAGTTTCTGTACGACAGTACGTCAGGGGAGTATAAAATCATCGAAGTCAATCCGCGTCTATGGGGCTCTTTGATGCTGGCGGAGTTTTGCGGCAGTGCAATGTTTGAAAACTACTGCCGCAGTGCACTCGGAATGCCGCTTAAAAAGGCAAAAATAGAGAAAGAACGCTATATACGCTGGATTTTTCCGTGGGAACTACTGGTCTATCTGCAGCAAAAAGGGAAGATCAAAAACTTTTGGCGACGTAACAGAAAAGATACTTGTTATATCAACTTTACCTACAGCAGCTACGGGCGCAGCATGCTTTTTACCCTCTGCAATATGGTCAGTCCCCAAAAATTGAAACGACTTTTTCAGAAGGTAACGACAGGATGAAACGGATTGTAGTCTATGACTTTGACAAAACGCTGACGTATCATGACACATTGCAGGGATTTTTTACGATTGCAGGCAGGGAAAGGGCGTTTTTTTTGCCGAAAATGTTCCTGTATATGGCAGATATGGTATTGGCAAAAGCGGGGGTAATCACCAACACGGAACTGAAAAAGCGGGGTGTGCGGTATTTTTTGAAAGGGTTGTCGGCAGATACGATAGAGGAGTTGAGCCGGGTATACGGCAAACAGATTCGTCTGAATCACCTTTACCGGCAAATGCTCGATACGATGCAAAATGATACGCACTATTTTGTCATCAGCGCCTCTTTCGAGACATATGTCAGACCGCTTTTCCCGGAAAATGTCACGGTGATCGGATCGCGACTGGCATATAAAAATGCATACGTGGATTCGCTGGCGTTTAACTGTTACAAAGAGGCAAAACGCAGTGTACTTCATGAAGCGGGAATCTATGAAATAGATCTGCTCTATACAGACAGTTACAGTGATGTAGCTCTGGCAAAAATGGCAAAGAGAATTGTGGTGGTTGACAGAGACAACCTCAAAGAGTGTGAAAATGCGAAAGCATTTAAGGAGTGTTTTTCGAGATGAAAATATTGACATTTGATGTGGAAGAGTGGTTTCATATTCTCGATAATGATGCAACCAGAGGCGAAAAGGAGTGGGAGGCATTTGACTACAGACTCGATGCAAATATTGACAAGATTTTGGAAATTCTTGACCGATATGATCAAAAGGCAACCTTTTTCTGTCTGGGATGGTTGACGAAAAACCATGCGCATATTGTCAGGCGACTGGACAGTCTCGGGTATGAAGTAGCGACACACTCTCATTTGCATCAGCTTGTTTATGAACAGGGAATGAGAGAGTTTGAGAGAGATCTTGAGAATTCGATCAAATCGCTGGAAGATATCACCGGTAAAAAAGTACGGGCATACCGGGCGCCCGGATTTTCACTGCGGCAGGATAACAGGTGGGTATTCGATCTGCTGCTTTTACACGGGATCGAGATAGACTGCTCTGTTTTTCCAGCGCACAGAGCACACGGCGGATTTGCCAAATTTGGCACGGACAAGCCCTCTCTGATTGTCTCCAATAGTGGGGTGATCAAAGAGTTTCCGATGAGCATCGACCGTATCTGGTTTCAAAACATCGTCTCCTCCGGCGGCGGTTATTTCCGCCTGCTTCCCTATAGTATTACACGGATGCTCATGAAGAGAACAGACTATTCGATGACCTATTTTCACCCGCACGATTTTGATGCGGATCGTCCGTATGTTCCCGGGCTTTCCCCTTTGAAAAGGTTTAAAAACCGCGTCGGTTCAAAAAGCGCGCTGTGGAAACTGGAGCAATTGATCAAAGAGTTTGATTTTGTCGATATAGATGAAGCGGTGAGACGGGTTGAGTGGGAGAGGGTTGAAGTAGTGCATTTACCTGAAAGACGCAGAAAACAGAGAGGAAAATGTTATGGATAGAAAGGTTTATTTTTCGATCGTCTCACACAATCAGACTGATTTGATTATCAAAAACTTCAGAAATTTTCCTAAAAATGCCTGGGGATATAGTGTTGTGCTTGTGATCATGGATAACACCGGCTCTGAAAGGCTGAAACAGTTTTGTGAAGAGGAGTCTCTGCTTTACTATCATGACGGAATGCAGCGTGGTTTTGGTGCCAATCATAATCATATTTTTAAATGGATCAAGCCTTCGGAAAACGATAAATTTGTCGTCTGTAACCCTGATATCTATATAGAACGGGATCAACTGGAGAAGATGATCCGAAACTCAGGGGAGTGTGATATCTACTCACCAGTTGTCTATTTCGACAAGGAAAATGAAGAGATAGACAATCCTGATAAGCATTTTCCCGGTTTATTGAATTTTGTCGTCTCCTTTGCAACCCAAAAAAGATTACACTACGGCACCCGTGTACGGACAACGCAACCCGGATGGATCTCGGGAGCTTTCATGCTCTTCAAGCCCTCTGTCTATCAAGCACTGGACGGTTTTGATGAAGACTACTTCATGTACTGTGAAGATATTGACATCTGTTACCGGGCACAAAAAATGGGCTATGAAATTACCGTCGATCATGAGTGCTACATAGAGCACCATGCACAGATGGACAGCCGTAACATACTCTCAAAAAACAACCTGTGGCATATAAAATCTGCTTTTAAATATGCACTCAAACATAAAAAACTGCACGTACTCAACATCGTCAAAGCAAAACGATGGCATAAAGACGGACTGCGGCAGGAAGATTATATGGCTTCATGAAGAAGACCAAAAAGATGCGATAAACAGGGCATTATAGGCATTTGTCAGAAAATAAATGATATTATAATCTTTATTATCTAACAAGGTTGATATTGAAGTTATTTCAAGATATACGTGCTTTTATAAAAGATATTTTAGCCAATCGTTCTATTTTCAAGTCTTTGATTGTCAATGACTTTCGTCAGCGTTATCTGGGATCGTATCTTGGAATACTCTGGGCATTTATTCAGCCGGCTATTACGGTGCTTATTTTCTGGTTTGTTTTTCAGATCGGGTTTAAGTCGCAGCCGGTGCACAATGTCCCTTTTATCCTCTGGCTGATCGCGGGGATGTTTCCCTGGTTTTTTTTTTCCGACGCCGTTTCCAATGCTACCAATGC
>JALWRO010000193.1 GCA_027080605.1 Campylobacterales bacterium | reverse complement strand
CTATCGTTCCGACTATCTTCATAATGTAAAGCTTCATGAACTTTACTGAAATTGCACAAAGAGTACTCGAGATCGAAGCACGAGAGTTGCAGCAAAGCGCTGCAACTCTTGGAGAAGAGATCAACCGGGCAGTCGATCTGATCTCCGGGATCAAAGGCAAACTAATCATCACAGGTGTGGGTAAAAGTGGACTTGTCGGTTCCAAAATGGCGGCCACTTTCGCCAGTACCGGTACAAGCAGTTTCTTTCTGCACCCAACCGAAGCGCTGCATGGCGATCTGGGGATGATCGGCAAAGAGGACGGTGTGTTGGCTATCAGTTACAGCGGCGAAAGTGAAGAGTTGACCAAAATCCTCCCCCATATCAAACGTTTTGACATCCCGCTCATTGCGATGGCGAAAGAGGAAAATACGACGCTGGGAAAATACGCCGATGTACTGATCCCCATCAAAGTAACACAGGAAGCATGCCCGCTCGGCGTCGCTCCCACTTCGTCCACTACCCTGACTATGGCACTGGGCGATGCACTGGCAGTCTGTATGATGGAAAAAAGAGGTTTCAGGAAAGAGGATTTCGCCTCTTTTCATCCCGGCGGCAGTCTGGGGAAAATGCTCTTTGTCAAAATCAAAGACCTCATGAGAACAAAAAACCTCCCCGTTGTCACACCCGATACACCCCTCAAAGATACCATCGTCGTCATGAGTGAAGGTCGACTGGGAAATGTTCTGATCGCAGATAACGGCAAACTTACAGGAGTCCTCAGCGACGGCGATCTCAGACGCGCGCTGATGAAAGAGGATTTTTCACTCGATGCCAAAGCCTCAGCGTACGCCACACACAACCCGAAATATATCACCGATGAAAATATGCTCGCCAGCGATGCATTGAAAATTATCGAAGAAAACAAACTTCAGCACCTCGTCATCACAGACGAAGCACACCATATTAAAGGGATCTTGCATATTCATGATCTCATAGAAGCAGGAATCAAATGAAACAACCATCATCAGAAGGTACACGACTCAACAAATATCTCTCGCACAACACCAAATACTCACGCCGTGAAGCGGACGAGCTGATCAAAAACGGACATGTCAAGATCAAGGGTAAAGTGGTTACAGACCTCTCGACCCGCGTTCAGAAAGGTGACAAAGTCTATCTCAGAGGACGCTTCGTGCACCCTAAAAATGAGTTTACCGTACTCGTTTACAACAAACAAAAAGGGGAACTCGTCACCAAAAAAGATGACCGCGGACGCAAAACCATCTACGACAGCCTCTCCAGACGATACCACCACTTCATCCCAATCGGTCGGCTCGACTACGCCAGTGAAGGACTTGTGCTCCTTACCGACGCACCCGATGTCGCCACTGCACTCATGACCAGTAATCTCGAACGTGTCTACTACCTCAAGATCAAAGGGAGTGTCACCGAAGCGATGGAAGAGGCGATGAAAAGAGGACTGCATGCCGATGTCGCCACCAAAGGCGCCCATCCCAAATCGGAGATCGTTTCGATGGATTTCGCCCCGTTTTTATGGTACAAAATCCAGAAAGAGAGCGGTGGCTACACCAAGCTCAAAGTCGCCATCAACGAAGGCAAAAACCGGGAATTGCGACGCTTTTTCGGCTATTTCGACGCCGATGTGATGGACCTCAAACGTGTGGAGTTCGGCGGTATCAGCCTCGACATCCCGCCGGGGAAAAGTCGTTTTCTGACCAAAACCGAATACCACTCGCTGCACACCTATCTGCAGGGGCTCAAAAAAAGCCGTGACTGACTTCGCCAAAATCTTTCGCCCCAAAACGATCGACGAGGTCGTGGGGCAAAAGCACCTCGTCTCGCCCGACAGCGCCTTTTACAAACTGCTCAAACAGGGAACCATCCCCCACTCCTTCTTTTTCGGACCTCCGGGATGCGGCAAAACGACGATGGCAAAGATCATCGCACGTACCCTCGACGCCCCCTTTTACGAACTCGACGCCACCAGTCTGAAGGTGGATCAATTTCGTAAAATCTTTTCCCAGTACAAAGGCACCCTCGTCAAACCGGTCATCTTCGTCGACGAAGTACACCGTCTCAGTAAAACACAGCAGGAGGTACTGCTGATCCCGATGGAGGAGAATATCGCCATCGTCATCGGCGCATCGACCGAAAACCCCTACTTCACCCTCACCTCCGGCATCCGTTCACGCTCGATGCTCTTTGAGTTCAAGCCGTTGACACACGACGACCTCGCCGAACTGATCACACGAGTGCAGCAAAAAGTCGACTTTACGATCGACGACGACGCCAGAGAGTACCTCATCTCTTCCAGCGCGGGAGACAGCCGGGCGCTGCTGAACCTGTTGGAATTCGCCGTCAAAGTCGACAAACATATCACGCTCGATACGCTCAAATCCTTGCGCCCGACAATGCTCAAAGACGGTGTCAGCAGCGACGACACCCACTACAACCTCGCCTCCGCGCTTATCAAAAGTATCCGTGGAAGCGATGTCGACGCCGCACTCTACTACCTCGCCAGACTGATCGACGGCGCCGAAGCACCGGAATTCATCGCCCGACGCCTCGTCATCCTCGCCAGTGAAGATATCGGCAACGCCAACCCCAACGCCCTCAACCTTGCCGTCTCGACAATGCAGGCGGTCTCAAAGATCGGTTACCCCGAAAGCCGCATCATCCTTTCGCAATGTGTCATCTACCTCGCATCATCCCCCAAATCCAACGCCGTCTACACGGCGATCAACGAAGCACTCAAATATGTCGAAAACAACCCACCCCTGCCCGTACCTGACCACCTAAAAAGCCCCTCTCCCAAAGGCTACCTCTACCCACACAATTTCGGCGGCTGGGTCAAACAGAACTATTTGCAAAAACCACTGAAGTTTTACGAATCAAAAAAGATGGCATTTGAAAAGACACTCGATGAGTGGCTGGAGAAGATAAAAAAGAGCTAACACCCTGAAAATATAGTATAATAGTATCAGCGTTCTTTTAAAACTACTCCTTCGAGGACAAATCCTCCCGCTGGTCTGAGCCTCTCGTCGCAGTTTTAAAAGAACGCAATCATTGATTTGCAAAGGAGCTTTTCATGAACGCCGGTCTCATCCTCCTGATTCTCATCGCCGCAACGGCGCTCTATTTCGTCGCCATCTACAACGGGTTTGTCTCCCTCAAAGCACGCATCGACGCAGCATGGTCAGATATAGACGTACAGCTTAAACGCCGTCATGACCTTATCCCCGCCCTCGTCAAAACGGTCAAAGGGTACAAAGAGTACGAAAAATCAACCCTCGAAGAGATCGTCAAAGCCCGTTCACTCAGCATGCATGCGCATGATCTGAAAGAGAAAGCCCAGGCGGAAAATATGCTCTCCCAGTCACTGGGCAAACTCTTCGCACTCGCGGAGAGTTATCCCGACCTCAAAGCCAATACTACATTCCTGAAGCTGCAGGATGAACTAAGCAACATCGAAGATGCCCTCCAGAACGCCCGCCGCTATTACAATGCCGTCGTACGCGACTACAATGCAAAGATCGAAAGTTTTCCCGACCTGATCATTGCACGCAAGTTCAACTTCACCCCGCGTGAATATTTCCAGCTCGAAGACGAAAAAGCCAAAGAGATGCCAGAGATCGACCTGTGAAACGACTGCTGCTCTTTCTGCTCTTTTTTCTCTCCCTGCTGCATGGGGAAGAGATTACCAACTATCATGTGCGCATCGACGTCGCACAGTCAGGGAAGTTGCGGATCGCTGAGCAAATCACCTATGACTTCGGTCAGACACCGCGCCACGGCATCTACCGTGACATCCCTCACACCGTCAAAACCGACTTTCTGCCCAAAGATATCGGTCTGCACGATTTCGAAATCTCGATGGACGGACACGAAGTCCCCTGGGAGAAATCCTACCTCTCCACCGACGCGGGCGATACCATACGCCTCAAGATCGGAGACCCCAACCGTACCCTCACCGGCACACACACCTACCTGATCCGCTACCGCGTCAAAAAAGGGGTGCTTCCCCACGATGACCGACATGACGCCATTCGCTGGAACGCCGTCGGTACGGGATGGCGGGTGCCTATCTCGCACATCATCGTCAATCTCTTCCTGCCACCCTCCCTCTCCAAAAACAACGTCCGTACCGCCACCTATACCGGTCGTTACGGTACTACCGGCACCACTGCCACGACGGTCTGGATGAGTTCCCATCATCTGCAGTTTTCCGTACCGAAACTGGCACCTCATGAAGGGCTCACCGTAGAAGTGATCTACCCGGCAGGCACACTGGCACAGAGTGGTCTGGAAAATGTTACGACCTCATTCAGCGACTATGCCGCAGGGCTTTTGCAGTGGCCGGCACTCGGCGCGTTTCTGCTCTATCTCTACAACTTCTACCGTCGTCACGCCGCCCCTCACCGCAATCGCTCCGTCGCGCCGATGTACACCCCACCCAGAGGTCTGGATGTGTTACAATCGGGACTGATTCTCGACAACGTCGCTGATACCACAGATTTTCCGGCGGCGGTGCTGGAGCTGGCACAGAAAGGGTATCTCGATATCTTCCGAAAAGAGCAACTCACCACCTTTCAGAAAACCAACAAATCCACTGGCGATCTGAGCGAAGATGAAGGCTACCTACTGGAGCATATCCTCTTTCCCAACGACAATATCTTCGTCCTCACACCCGACAATCCCAGTATCGCCGAAACAATCCGCGAAGGCTTCACGACAATCAACAAAATGCTCTACAACTGGTCAGTCAAAGCGGGCTACATGAAAGAGAATCCCGAAAAACTGCGCAAAACATTCCTGCTCAAAAGCCTGCTCTTCGGCATCCCGCTGATCGCACTCTCAATCATCACCTCTATCACCACGCTCGGAACCGCCACGACCCTCACCCTTGCGATGATCTCGATTTTCGTCATCGCCGGACTTTTCATCATACTCACGTCACAGGGTCTTTTCAGGAAAATTTTCGGTGCCGTGTTCGCCGCCCTGCCGCTCTTTACCGTCGGAGAAGCCTTTCTGCCGGAACTTGGCTGGAAAGGATTACTTTTCACCCCGCTGCCTGTCATCTCGCTCGGCGTGCTTTTCGTACTCCTGACCTACCGTCACCTCGGTCCACTCACTCCCAAAGGCACACACACCTACCTCCATCTCAAAGGACTCGAAGAGTTCATCAAACGCGTCAAAGAGGATGAGATCCGCCGCAGACTCGAAGAGGATCCCCTCTACCTCGACAAACTCCTCCCCTATGCCCTGCTCTTCGGACTTAACAAACACTGGCTCAGCTTCTACCACACACTCGGACTGACACCCGCCTGGTATTACGGTGATATGGAAGATTTTGACAACCTCTACCATGATCTCCACAGCGTCAGCACCCCAGTTAGCACCGACACCGGCGGCATGAGCGGCGGCGGAAGCTTCACCGGAGGCGGGGGAGGAGGTGGTGGAGGGGGATCGTGGTAGATTTATGGTTACATCCGTAAAATAATAGCTATGTTTATGTTTCTATCCATAATTTATGGTTGTATAATTTTTTAGTTTCAAACCTAAAAATGTAGATTATGACCAATATTTTAGAAACATTACGCGGATATCAGGAAAATTATCTTTATATTTATCATGCCACCTATAAACGCTATCTACATCGAGAAGTGGACTTTTCTCAAAAACTGATCAGAATCATAAGTGCACGAGGCGTCGGGAAAACGACATTTTTATTGCAATATCTAAGAGACCACCCTTCTGAGATTTCCAAAAAACTCTATTTTTCTGCCGATGTGATCAATGTGGACTCTCTTTTCGATATTGCATATACATTTTCCAGAGAGGGAAGAGAACTACTAATTATCGATGAAATCTATAAATATCCGGACTTTGAAAAAGAGTTCAAAAAAAATATACGACATGCTGACCCTGCAGGTAATCTTTTCAGACTCTTCCACACTCCAACTTAATCTGGCAAAAGGAGAACTCAGCAGAAGAGCACTTCTGTACCACATGAAAGGACTCTTATTCGGAGAGTTTATTGAACTCCCGCAACAAAATACCGCTCTGGCTATTTGGCTTTTTATATTAACACAAGTCTGGAAAGCAGGTGTATGTGAAAAACAAATATGATGATGCTGAAGTAATCATAAGATTTTCAGAATAGTATAATAATTAAGCCACTTTTTGCACATTTTTCATGTGTATAATAGCCTATATTAAACCACAAGGAGTTTTTCTATGAAAAAGTTTTTAAAAGTTCTCACCCCTCTACCGTTATTGGTAATACTATGGAATGGATGCAGTGGCGGAGAATTTACATCTTGCAGCGATTGCCAAAATTATGAAACGGTATCTTCTAAACAGCAACGCGATCTCACACCAAATGTCAATGAGAGTACACTCAAACAACTGGCTGCAAATAATAATGCTTTTGCCTTCGATCTCTTTTCAGAACTGATCAAAACCAATCATGAAAATCTCTTCTTCTCTCCGGAGAGTATCTCCGAAGCACTGGCGATGACCTATGCGGGGTCGAAAGGGGAGACCAAAAATGAGATGGCGACGGTACTGCATTTTGACATGAACGATACACTTTTACACAAAAGTTTCAATGCTCTCGATCTACACCTAAACCATACAGATGCCAACTATACCTTCAATATCGCCGATTCGCTCTGGCTGCAAAAAGATTTCCCTTTACAAGAAAGCTACCTCGATACACTTAAAATCAACTACGGTGCCGATGTCAAACTGGTCGATTACCTTCACCATAATGAAGAGGCACGTAGGACAATCAACCACTGGGTGGAACAAAAAACGCATGCACGTATCAAAAATATGCTTTCCAAAGGAATGCTTGTTCCCGCCACAAAACTCGTTTTGGTCAATGCAGTCTATTTTAAAGGGAAGTGGGTCAACGAATTTAAAGCGTACAATACCCATAAAGACACCTTCTATATCGAAAGAAACAAAACCATACAAACAAACTTCATGAAACAGAAATCCTCTGCAAACTACGCCGAGACCAATGACTATCAGGCAATCTCACTTCCTTATATGGAAGAGAGGACATCGATGGTTGTGCTATTGCCAAAAGCGGGACGATACAGTTATATCAGGGACAATATCGCGCAGCTTTACCCCACTCTTTCACAAGAGATGCAAATGGAAGCTGTCGATCTGAAAATGCCAAAATTTGAATTTTCTACCAAACCGTATACGCTCAAAAGTCTGTTTACGGCACTTGGTATGCAACGATGTTTCAATGATAATGAAGCCGATTTCAGTGGCATGACAGAAAAAACAGGCTTGTATATTGCAAGTATTGTGCATAAAGCATTCATTAAGGTTGATGAACATGGTTCCGAAGCGGCTGCCGCCACAGCGGTAATTGGAGAAGCAAACGGAATCATTGAAACTACAAAACAGATGATTGTGAACAGACCGTTTCTCTTCTTCATCAAAGATGACCTAAGCGGGCAAATACTATTTATGGGTGCAATTCATAAGCCCGTACAGCCCCGGATTATCTCAACTAATCATTTCAATAGCACAACGCAAGGATATTCAAAGTGATATGCTATAATCATACTGTTATAACAAAAAGGAATAGGACCAATGACCATCCAGGACGCACACAAACTCTACAACGAACAAAAATATGAAGAGGCGTTTGTCGCCTACGAAAAACTAGCTTATGAAGGTAATGCCGATGCCCAGACATCACTGGGCTATATGTATCAGACAGGACAGGCAGTCCCCAGAAACGAAGCCAAAGCAATCGAATGGTATGAAAAAGCGATCACACAGGAGCAACCGTATGCACTGTTTAATATGGCGTTAATGTATGCCAACTCCAGCGAATTGATTGAACAAGATATCGAAAAAGCACATGAACTTTTTCTGCGTGCAGCGGTAGCGGGTGTCGATCTGGCGCAGTATGAAGTTGCGCTGATGTTCGAGCAGGGAGCAGGCTGTACACAAAATTACTCCGAAGCGGCATTTTGGTACGAAGAGGCGGCAAAGCGTGGACATATGGAAGCATTTAACAATCTCGGTGTACTCTACAAAGAGGGACGTGGAGTGCATCAAAATTTTCAACGGGCATTTGTCTGTTTTTCACGTGCGGCGGAAAAAGGTCTGCCGGCGGCACAATACAACCTTGGACTGCTTTACGATCGCGGTGAAGGCGTGGAGGAAGATCATGAAAAAGCACTGGAGTGGTGTCGAAAGGCGGCATTTCAGGGACATGCAAAAGCGAAACAGATTATTGCGGGGTTACAGGAACAGGGGAAAATCGTCTTTTAACCCACCTCTTTTTCCAGCCTCTCCAAAAAAGGAAGCTGAGATTTGACCAGCACGCGCTTCGCCTCGTCAATATCAAACCACGCCGCTTTATCCACTTCCGGAAAATCCACAACATGACCCGATTTCGGCGGCCATTCAAGGGGAAATGTGTTGGAAGTGATTTTGGCAGAGGGAGTGGCTTCGACCGCCCAGACATAAATCTTCTTACCGGATGTTTTCACCTCCCCAAGCGGCAAGAATTTCCCGTCTATTGTCTGTCCGGTCTCTTCATGAAACTCTCTCACAGCGGCAGTAAGTAAATCTTCACCCTCTTCCACCTCCCCTTTGGCGATACTCCATGAACGCTGCTTCTTTTTCCAAAACGGTCCACCCATATGCACCAGGTAGAGTTTCAGTTTTCCGTTTTTTTGAAAAGGCAATATCCCCGCACTCTGCTTCATGAAACCTCCTGTAATCTGCTATAATTATAACCAAAATAGCATGGAGGTACCACATTGGCTATTCACACACCTTTTGTCGCTACGGATGGCATTATCGAACTGTTTGACGAACAAAACGAATTTCAGGGAATTGTTCTGATTGAACGCAAAAATCCTCCCAGAGGGCTGGCGCTTCCCGGAGGCTTTGTCGAGATCGGCGAATCATGCGAAGATGCCCTCAGGCGAGAGATGAAAGAAGAGACCGGTCTAGATGTCACTATCCAACGGCTGCTTGGTGTCTACTCCAATCCAAAACGCGACCCGAGATTTCATGTCGTCACTTGTGTTTATGTATGCCGTGCAACAGGTACCCCAAAAGCGGCGGACGATGCCAAAAAAGTTTTTGTCTATAAACCGGAT
This sequence comes from Campylobacterales bacterium, assembly GCA_027080605.1. Taxonomy (GTDB): domain Bacteria; phylum Campylobacterota; class Campylobacteria; order Campylobacterales; family QNZT01; genus QNZT01. The sequence continues at coordinate 8,801 of JALWRO010000193.1, read as the reverse complement.
GAAATCCCGTTTGATAAGCTTGTATTTGACCATGCGGAGATATTGCACAATTATACGGCATCTTTAGACTAGCTTTTTACGAAATTTTTAAGTATAATTAAAACAAATAAATATCAGGAGTTCCCCTATGCCTAAACCGATTGTCTCTCTCTGGATCACCCTTGCTGCTACCGCTTTGCTTACCGGATGCGGAGGTGAGGATAAAAAAGTGGTCAATGAATACTACCAACCCGGTCACACAGCTACTGCAAAAACGCTCTTTCCCAAAAACGGTAGTGCCCCTGCAGATGTTCATGAAGTAAAAAAAGTGGCTGCCGTCGCACCGCATTCGACTACTGTACATCATGAAACCGCTGCCCCGGTAACTTCTCCAAAAGTACCCAAAGCGGTACCGGAGAAAAAACCGGAGTCTGTGAAAGCAACCGTACAACACAACCAACCTGTGCAAAAAACAGCGCAACCGGCACCAGTGCATCATAAACAGATTGCGAAAACTGTCTCTGAGACTGTAACAAAAACTTCATCTGAACACAAACCTAAAACACATGTTTCAGCACAAACCGCTGTCTCTGCCAAACCATCGGCAGCTGTACACCAAAAAAAGCACGTAAGCCATTCAAAAAGTGACGTTGTCTATACAATGCCAAAAACACCTGTTCCCGTCAAACCGATCGATGCGCAGGCAGAGATAGCCAAAACACTCAAGGCAGTTGAAAAGATTAAAGCCGAAGCTGCAAAAGAGATTGCCGAGGCACTTAAAGTGATTCAGGTTGTCAAACCGATCAAAGCGACAGAAGTCACCCCTGTCGTCCCCTCCGTGGTAGATGTCGTCAAAGCAAAAGCGGTGGCGGAGATAGCCAAAGCGACTGCGTTTGCCCAGAGCGCCAATGCTGTTGCAAAAGCAAAAATTGCCAAAGCGGTGGCGGCGGTGAAAATTGCGGAGATCAAAGAGGGACATAAACCGGTAACCAAAGAGACGCTGGAAAAGGCGAAAAAACAATCCGCGGCAGAGATTGCCAAAGCAGTAGCGGCAGCGGAAATCGCCAAAGCCAAATCGGCGGCAAAGATTGCCAAAAGTGTAGCAGCGGTCGAAAAAGAGAAAGCGAAAAAGTATCCTTCTCTCTCTGAAAAACTGTTCGGCAAAGAAAAATGAACAAAATAGGATACCTCTACGATCCCTTTTTTATGCTTCATGATACCGGAGCAGGACATATCGAAACCCCGCGCCGTGTCGAGGCGATTGATGAGCTTGTCACAGAGAAATATGACTTTACCCCTATCCCAAGCCGCTTGGGGAGCAAAGAAGAGCTTTTGATGGTGCACGATGACGAGTATATCGACTGGATTGAGCACGGTTACGAAAACGGGGTGCGGATGATTATCTCTTCCGACACGATTGTCTCGGAACTTAGTTACGATGTCGCCCTCAAAGCGGCTACGAGCACCAAAAATGCGATTGAATTTTTCAAACAGGGACTCGGCAAACGAGCATTTTTAAACCTGCGCCCTCCGGGGCACCACGCGGAGATCATCACCGGGCAGGGGTTTTGTATTTTCAACAATGTCGCCATGATGGCACGCTATGCACAAAATGCCGGCTATGCCAAAGTGATCATCATCGATTTTGATGTACACCACGGTAACGGTACACAGGATATCTTTTATGAAGATCCGACGGTCTTCTATTTCAGCACCCATGAAAAGAACAACTACCCTTTTACCGGCAGCGAAGATGAAACCGGCAAAGGTGAGGGAGTTGGATTTAACAGAAATATTCCTTACCATGACTATCTGGAAGATGAAGAACTGCTTAGTTTCTATGACCGTCTTCCCAAAGATTTCGACTTCGATATGGTTCTGGTCTCGGCAGGATACGATCTGATGAAAGATGAACTGATCTCCTCGGCACAGATTACATTTGACGGTATCCGCGGCGTCGTGCGGAAGATTTTGGACTATGCTGGAGATAAACCGGTCGCCTTTCTGCTCGAAGGCGGCTATAACATCGATTCACTCGTACACAGTGTCGATGTGACGCTGGAGGAGTTGGTTAAGTAATTTTCAGTAAAATTTCGGAATGATTTTATCCGATTTAACATATGAAGCATGCTACACACGACTGGCAGAGGAAGAAGCCCGTATCTGGGAAAAGATAGAGGAAAACTATACCGCCAACTGGACGGAGTTTTTCGAAGAAAAAGCGGCGCGATATGGCGAAAATATTCTCATCCGGGAGACAGAAACGGGTGACGCTTTTACCTACCGTGACCTTTCCACTGCTTCCGATGCCGTCGCCGACTATATTCGTGCCCATATACCCGACCGGCGAATCGGGCTATACTACAAAAACAGTTTTCTCTTTCTTGCCGCACTCATCGGCATCAACAAAAGCGGTCGTCTGGCGGTGCTTTTCAATACCAACGAACCTCCGGCAAGAGTGGCGGAGATGGCAAAACGATGCGACGTTTCGACAGTGCTCGGCAATGCCGTCGAAGGATGCGAACAGTATGACATCCAAACCCTGATCAACACTCCGACACAGGCACCTGTCCATATTGCAGACTACCGTACAACACTTGAAGATCCGGCATTTGTGATCTTTACGAGCGGGACAAGCGGACCGAGCAAACCGGCGCTTTTTAGTCACCGGCGTATGATCGGCGCGGGTGTGGCATGGAGTCTGAGAACTTTCATGAAAGAGGAGCATAACTGCTATATCACCCTGCCCCTCTACCACGGCAATGCACTGGCGGTTGCCTTTTCGGCAGTCGTTGCGAGCGGTGCGACGGCGACGGTGCGTCCGAAGTTTTCGGTAACACACTTTTTTGAGGATATCGAGCGTTTCGGTTGTACCCATATAGTCTATATCGGGGAACTGTGGCGTTATCTGCTTGACCGGCATCCCGAAAAACGCGCAACTTCCCTGCATACGATTTTCGGTAACGGACTTCATGAAGCACTCTGGAAAGAGGTCGTATCGCGTTATAATATTTCCCACGTTGTGGAACATTTCGGCGCCACGGAGATGCCGGCATCGGCGCTGACCAACTGGGTGGATGTCCCCGCATATTGCGGCTATATACCGCCTGAACACCCTGACAATGCCGATATATTGCTTATCGACGATACGGGACATCCGGTAGCACCGGATATTCCCGGTGAAGCGATTTTCCGTATACCGAACAACCGTTACCGGGGCTATCTCGATCCTGTACTCGATGCAGCCAAAATTATGATGCGCAACGGTGTGCAGTGGTGGCGTTCGGGAGATTTACTCAAACGCAATGAAGCGGGGTTTTTCACATTCGTGGATCGTGTCGGAGACAGTTACCGTTTCAAAGGGGAGAATATCGCCTCACTCGATGTCGAAAATGTACTGATGCAAAGCGATCTGCTGGAAGAAGCAGTGGTGTACGGCATCCGTTTTCCCGGTATAGAAGGGAAAATCGGTATGGCATCCATTGTACCGAAAACGACGCTTGACGATGCTGCACTGGATCAGCTTCTGACACATCTGAAAAAACATCTGGCAGCATATGCCCTGCCCTGGTTCTTGCGCATACAACATGAAAAGCACCCCACTACATCGACGCTGAAAATCCAAAAGAGAGCCCTCTCCGAAGCGGGAATTTCCGGCTATGCTACATCCCCGCACTATCTTCTTCATGAAGGGCATTATCACCTTATCGACAACCTCCTTTACCGTCGTTTGATGCAAGGAGAGATTGTCCCCGGGAGAAAGAGCTGATGCAGGGAAAACTGATCGTCGCAACAAGGCTGCACACCGGCAATGAAGCAATTCCTATCGACACGGCAAAAGTCGAAAAGTGGTGTGCCCATGTACTTGGCTATTGCGACGTATTGATTTTGGTTGTGGATCACCGCTACTATGAAACACTCGAAGCGATCTTTCCAAAGTTCGGCGAACGGCTGCGGGTTTTTCATATTCATCCCTGGATCAGCTTTACACAGCCGCTGAATATGATTGTCGAAAAAGCACTCTCCCTGCATGCGGAGAAACTTCTTTTTCAAAGTATCGAAGTGACTCTGGAGAGCGAGGATGTTTTAGTACTGCAACAGCACCTGGACAAAGAGACACTGGTTGTCGGTGCCAAACTGCACCCCAAACACGGTCTCAAAAAAGGAAAACAGCCATTGAACGGCTGGAATACCCCGTGGAACACGCTGGCGCTCTGGGATTTGCAAAAGCTGGGATTGACCGGCTTTCTCTCCATCTCCAGCGGAAATATCGACCATATTCCCGGCGGCGTCGAAGAGGTCGTAGCGATCTCCCTGCTTCAGTATCTCAAAGGCGATACAATGCAGGCGAAACTGATTGAGCTGCCCACGGTTCACTGGGATGCGAACTGGGAGTGTGCTCTGCGGACAAAATATCATGAAAGCAAAATGGCTTCCAAAGCCGAACGCGCCTGGAAACAGTTGCAGGTGCTCAATATCAAAGATGGAAAGGTGGTCGTACTATGATCGATGTACTGGTAGTAGGAACGGGTGAATATGTCACCGGGCTGGCAAATGAAAGTGTCGTAGCGTCGGACAAAAGTTTCGGTGTCGTGGCACTAGCGCTGTTTGACATGCGTGCACGCGGACTGGTGGGCGAAATCACCCTTGCCGGACGAAACGGTAGACGCTTTCGGGCAATCAGAGAACATTTTGACACCAGTCTCCGAAGCGCTTACCCGACACTGGATGTCTATTTTCACGCTGTTCCGGAAGATGATACCGTCGATGAAAACGCCTATAAAAAAGCACTACAAAAACTCAAGCCGGGCTCCGCTGTCATGATTTTTACCCCTGACGATACCCATTTCACCATTGCACGGGATGCACTGGAAGCGGGCATGCACGTGCTGGTTGCCAAACCACTTGTCAAAACGGTGCATGAACATGAAACACTCGCACAGCTGAGCCGTGAAAAAAATCTGCTGCTGATGCTCGAAGTACATAAACGTTTCGATCCTATCTATGCCGATGCCGTCGATCAGATACGGACATTCGGAGATTTCAGCTATTTTAACACTTATATGAGCCAGCCCAAAAGCCAGCTGGAGACTTTTCGTGCCTGGGCGGGAATCTCCAGCGATATCAGCTACTACCTCAATGCGCATCATATCGACCTGCTCTGCTGGGCACTGGAAGATATTGCCGAACCGGTCAGTGTCTATGCTGTTGCGTCATCGGGTGTAGCAGACAGAGTACTGCAAAGAGAGGTGGAAGATACCATCACTCTGACGGTTCAGTGGCAAAACTTGCAAAGCGGCAATCCCGGTACCAGTATTCACACCGCGTCATGGATCGCACCGCCGTCCGATGTCCATTCGCAACAGCGCTTTTTCTATATGGGACACGACGGGGAAATCAGTGTCGATCAGGCACACCGGGGCTATACGATTGCCACCGATCAAAACGGCTTTAAAAGCGCCAATCCACTCTTCATGAAATACACACCCCGAAACGGAAAATTTGCCGGTCAAAACGGTTACGGATACAAAAGTCTGGAGCATTTTGTTCTCAATGCGACCAAACTTGCGAAAAAAGAGACAAATATACACATTCTTAACAAAACCCTGCCGACCATTGCAAATACGAAGTCCACAACGGCTATTTTGGAAGCAGGATATCGCAGTTTACGCCAAAATTGTGCAATTCCTCTCAAAAAGCTTTGACAAAATGAAAAAATCAGCTATAATGAATACCGAAGAAAAATTTTAGAGTACACTTCGGTGTATTGCGTTACTACATTGTGTTACTGCGTTAGACTGAAAGACTCCCCCGATTTAGCTTCAAGATATTTTATAAAGGTACAACATATGGCAGAATTGCTTAATGGAACTGTTAAATGGTTCAACGACGAGAAGGGTTATGGTTTTATTCAACAAGAGAATGGTGGAGATGATGTGTTTGTTCACTTCAGACAAGTCAACCACAATGGACCAGGACGTGTTTCGTTACAAGACGGACAACAGGTAACATTTGAAATCGGTGAGGGACACAAAGGTCCTCAGGCACAAAACGTAACACCGCTTTAATAGCACGCACGTTTATTATCTGGAAGAGTCTCCCGGCTCTTCCATCTATACTTTCACTTTTCCCCTCTCAATCTCTTTGAAAATCTGTTCTTAAAAATACCGTTTGGATCCTGCTGATCCGCAAACGCCCAGAAATCATCCCATTTTGGATAATTCTTTTTAAAATCCTCTGTTGTAATACGAAACTGTTTGCCCCAGTGCGGTCGTCCGCCGTGTTTGAGCAATATTTGGTCAATATGGGAAAAATAGCGAAAATATTCCGGCTGCCGTCCAAACGGGAAATGGATTTTCGTACCGATAAAACAGACATCTTCACCTTGTGTCGGACTCATCCAGTAATCATCTTTTTTCACAAAGCGTACTTCAATCGGGGTATCGACATAGATCTTTTTGGTTTCAATCATCTCGATAATTTCACGAAACACTTCAAATGTCTCTTCAATTTTAAACGCATACTCCACGACATCCTGTTTGAGTACATGCGGCAGAAAAAATGCCCAGTGTGAGGGATAAACACTCGTTGCGATTTCTCCCTTTTTCGGCAGTAACATCCGGCTCATAAAACGATTGATTTTCGGTACCAGTGAACGTCTGAATGAAGCGAAAAAGAGGAGTGTTTCATGAAGAAAGTTATTCACCAAAACACCGATGATGCCGTAAGTATAGATCTTTTGCCAAAGCGAATTCTCCGGTTTATCGGTTTTGTTTGCCAGCCAGACCATAAAGTTTCGGGTATGCGGCACCCAGATAAATTTGAAATGTTTATATGTTTCAAGCAATCTTTCAAAATCCGCTTCTATCTCCTCCAGACGCATCTGTTTTTCGGTTACTTCCAGTTTGTAGTACGGTTCACACTGCAACGTTACACGGATGATGATTCCCAGCATCCCAAGTCCTACTGCATAAACGGCAAATTCGGGATCTTCTCTGGTGATTAGCTTTTTTTCACCGGTTGGGGTAATCACTTCCATCGAGAGGAGATCACTGACAAATATCCCGTACACTATACCGCTGCCGTGATACCCTGTTGAGCAGGCTCCGGCGATATTGTCAAAGATGTTGGTTCCGAGATTTCTCAGAGAGAGCCCATGCGGTTTGATTTTACGGATCAGTGTCGGTATGTCAATACCCGCCTGCATTGTCACCGTCTGATTTTGCCTCTCGATATGTTCGATGGCATTGAACTTTTTCAGAGAGACAATAACCCCGTCTTCCCCGGAGCAAAAGATATCGTTGTAAGAGTGTGCTTTGCCGACCACTTTGATCGGAGTACGGTTTTCATTGCAGATTTTCACCAGATCGATAATTTCCGCTTCACTCTCGGGATAGATAATATCTTTTGATTTGCAAAACGTCGTTCTTGCCCAGTTTTTAAGCCTCTTCATTTCCAACTCCGTGAAGGTATTCGTGCCAGTAATCGTGTTTTGCCTTTTGGCTGACCAGTTTCACACGCTTTGTATCGATTTTGTTTTTATTCACTTCAAATACCGCTGCGGTCAATTTTCCACCGTACACACACCCGGTGTCGATATCCATAGCATACTTGTCCACTTTCGGCTCAGGAAAAGGGTGGTGCCCCGCAACAATAAACCCTTCATATCCTTCATAGATTTCACTCCAGAAACGAAAGCGGTTTTTCTGGTCACTCCAGGGAATGGGATTGAGGGCTTTGTCCACATAGCGGATCAGCGTAATCTCTTTTTTACCGGCTGCATCAAGCTTATCGAGTTCCATACCGGGCAATATACCGCCGTGTAAAATGGTCAGGTTTTTCACCTTCATGAAGTACGGCAACTCTTTTAAGAAAAGATAATCATCTTCCCGCAGACTGAGCGCTGTGGCACTCTCAAAAGGTCGGAGCGTCTCCAGAAACGAAACACCCTCTTTTCTGTATTTTAAATAGTGTTTCGCCGCTTTGGCTTCGTTGTTTCCCATTATCACGGAGATATGGTGCTCCTGTACATAGCGAATCATATCATGCCCTAGATAGGGACCTTTGTTCAAAATGTCTCCAACGCTTATCTCGATATCGTTTTTTTGGATTTGCAGTTTTTCACGCAGTGCTTTCAATTCATCGAGACACCCGTGGATGTCTCCGTATACTATTACTCTTTTCATGAAGCGCAGTATACTTGAAAAAGCGTAAAATTATCTTCTGATTGCGGCACCTTTTTGTAAAAGTGATGCGTGTGCATCCGGATTGTAATACGCTTCATAGCGTGCAAGACACTGCTGTTTTTCTCTTTTGAGCTGCTCTGTACTCAAGTCCTGATAACTAAACGGCAACCGTTTTTTATGCTCGATGTATGCCGTTAGACGCGCTTCGGTATTGAGCACTTTGGCTTTAAAAAGTGTCTTATTCAGCATTTCCTGCTCGATATTCTCTTCATTGTCACGGTAGAGAATATAATCTCTGCACGTATAGAGTTCCAAAAGTTCTTTGTCCAGTGCCAGATGCTCTTCTTCGGTACTGTTTTGCGGCAGTGTAATAATTTGCTGTATCTTTCTCGCCGCTTCCATAAACAGGTCTTTTTGAAAAGGATCTTTTCCAAATTTTCTCTCAATATATGCTTCAACATCATCGCGTACACCGTTGTTGTTGATATCTTTACCGCGCAGTGAATTCTCTTTCTGTGCATCCAGTTTCAGAAGTACTTCAAGATCGTTCAGCCAACTCAGGTTTGGTGTGGCAGAAACGTGATTTTGTGCAAAAAGTGTTGTCAGTGTACCGATAAAGAACAGAGTAAATAGAAA